>DATKFF010000669.1:0-2113 GCA_035511595.1 Solirubrobacteraceae bacterium
CCGCAGTGCACCAGGGCTTTGTGTCCGGCTACGCCGAGTCGATCCAGACCGTATTCCTGGTGGCTGTACCGATCGCCGCGCTGGCCTTCCTGGCCACCTGGCTGATCCCGCAAGTGGAGCTCAAGCGGTGGCCCGAGGCCAGCGAGGCGTCGCCCGACGCGGAGATGGCAATGGCAGGCGTCACGGCGGCTCCGGGAGCGCAAGCGCAGCAGGCACTGGAGCAGGAGGCATCGCCCACCGATGCTTGGCAGGCCGTCTCGCCGCCGTCGAGGGCCGACGACCCCGCTCGCCGAGGGTGAATCGGGCTGGACCGAACGGATGCGCGGCCGGTCCGGCGCAGCCTCAACTCGCCGTTTACCAGCCCAGCTCGCCGTCGTCTTCGGCGAACGTGCCGGTGGGCCCGTCCTTTCCGATCGTGGCCATCCGGACGATGTTCCGGGCGCTGATCTCGACCGGCCGCCCGCCGGAGTTCTGCACTCCGCCGAGCTCGGTCGCGGTGTAGCCGGGCTCGACCGCATTGAACTTCACCTCCGGCACGGCCCGCGCATACTGGACCGTGAGCATCGAGACGGCAGCCTTGCTCGCGCCGTAGACGATGGCCGAGACCTTCGACGCCGGCCGCGATGGCTCATGGTTGGCCCAGAACGAGCCGAGCGCGCTCGAGACGTTCACCACAACCGGGTTCTCCGACCTCCGCAGGAGCGGGAGCGCCGCCTCGGTGACCCGGATGATGCCAACGGCATTGGTGTCGAACACCCTCAGCGCATCCGGTCCGTTGAGCGCGAGCATCCCGATGCCAGCGTTGTTGACCAGGACGTCGAGCCCGCCATCGGCCGCGATCTGAGCGAAGGCGGCGGCGACTGCCGCGTCGTCGGTCACGTCGAGCTGAACGAATCGAGCGCCTACCTCGTCGGCCGCCTCACGGCCACGGGCCTCGTCGCGGGCGCCGGCGTATACGGTGTGCCCGGCGGCGACGAGCTGCCGGGCGGTCTCCTTGCCCAGGCCCCTGTTCGCCCCGGTGATCAGGGTGGTTGTCATACTCCGAGTCTTCGTCGTGCGCACGCCTGCAGGAAGTGGTCCCGTTGTCGTAGGACTGGCAGGGCCACCACAGCGCGCGCCAAGTCGCGCAGACTTGGATGTGTGGAGTCGTGGGAGTTCGGCCGGGCCGTACGCCGCTGGCGCGACCGCGCCGCCCCGCAGACGGCGGGCGTGAAGGCCGGTGGCCGTCGGCGCGCTGCCGGGCTGCGCCGCGAGGAGCTCGCCGGACTGGCCGGCATCTCGGTGGACTACCTGACCCGGCTGGAGCAGGGTCGGGCCACCTCGCCGTCGTCGCAGGTCGTGGAGGCTCTCGCCCGGGCGCTGCGGCTGTCGGACACGGAGCGGGAACTGCTCTTCCGGCTCGCGGGCCAGGCCGCGCCGGGGCGCGATGTCGTCCCGGCGCGCATCACGCCGAGCGTGCAGCGCCTGCTCGACCGGCTCGCGCACACCCCGGTCGCCGTGCACGACGCCGCGTGGAACCTGATCGTAGCCAATCAGCCCTACGACGCGCTGATGGGCGAGACCACGTGGTGGCGCGGGATCGAGCGCAACGGGGTCTGGCGCAACCTCGTCGGCCCCGGCAACCGCACCGTCCACACGCCCGAGGAGCAGGCCCGCTTCGAATCCCTGCTCGTCGCCGACCTGCGCATGACCGCGGCCCGCTATCCCGCCGACCGCGAGCTCAAGCGGCTGATCGCCGAGCTGACCTCGCACAGCCCGCGTTTCGCCGAGCTGTGGGACTCGGGCGAGCTCGGCTCGCCCCTGGATCAGTCCCGGCACAAGATCATCGACCACCCCGACGTCGGACTCATCACACTCGACTGCGACACCCTCATCGTCGCCGGCGACGACCTGCGAATCACGGTCTACACCGCCGAACCCGGCACCCAGGACGCCGAACGACTCGCACTCGCCATCGTCATCGGCACACAGGCGCTCGTGGGACCCCTTGATATTAGGTGACAGGTCACCTAATATCGGTGACGTGTCACGTAACGGGTTGGCCAGGCCCGTACCCGGCCCTGGTGGACGCCACTGCGGGATCTGGCCTCAGGCCACACCCAATGAAGATCGT
>DATKFF010000670.1:0-7608 GCA_035511595.1 Solirubrobacteraceae bacterium
CGCGAAGGCCGAAGCCGATGACGCAGTGCGCGCAAGCGATCGCGAATGGACCATCGTCCGGCCGGGCGGCCTCACCGACGAACCCGGAACAGGGCGCGCGCGGATCGACTCGGAGGCGTTCCGCGGCCAGGTCTCGCGAGACGACGTAGCGTTGGTGCTCGACCGCGTCCTGCACGATCCCCGCTTCGCAGGCCGCGTCCTGTATGTGAACGGAGGCGAGGAGCCGGTCGAGCAGGCGCTTGAAGCCGTATTGGCCCGGTAGGAGGCAGCCCTGAGCGACTACCGGCTGACCGTCAGAGCCACGCGGAAGCCCTCTGGGAACAGCTCGCCGGGCGGTGGGTTCTGCGTGAGCACGACGCCCTTGCGCCCGCGGTGCTTGCGCAGGGTCACCGGGCCGAGCTTGCAGTCGGCGGCAGCCAGGAGCTTCTTCGCCGCGGCCAGCTTCTTGCCGACGAGCTTGGGCGCGAGGCAGCCGGGAGTCACGTCGTTGCCGCCGAGCAGCCCGATCTTTCCCTCCCGCAGCGTGAAGTACATGCCGCCTTGGGGAGCGGCGGTGAGGTGCTGCGGCGAGCCGGGGACCGGCACCTTTCGATAGCCCGCCGAGGTGACGAGGTACAGGGCCTTGCCGCCGGGGTCGGCCGCCACGACACCACTGGACGAGCCCTCGGCGATGCCGAGGATCGTGCTCGTCGCGCCGATCGCGAACTCCTTGACGGCGCCCGATGGCGTCACCCGGCCGACGTGGCCGTGGTTCTGGTCGGTGAACCACATGTTGCCGTCACTCGCTGGTGCGAGGTCGACCGGGATCGCACCGGGCCCGATGGGGTACACGGTCACCGCGCCGTCCGTCGTGATGCGGCCGATCGCACCGCCGCCCGCGCGCTGCAGCGCGAACCAGACGTTGCCGTAGTTGTCCCTCGAGATGCCCCACGGCACGCCGCTGACCGGGTACAGCGTGATCGGGCGGTCCGGCGTCGGACGCATCACGCCTACCGCGCCGTTGCCACCCGAGGTCGCCGGCTGGGCGCTGAACCAGACGCCACTGTCGCTCCCCAGCGTCACGGCGTACGGCTGCAGGCCGCCGGGGATCGGATGCGTGGTGACCGTTCCGTCGGTCGCCACCTCGTCGATCGCGGCCGTGCCGTGCTCCGCCACCGCCACCGTGCCAAACGCGGTGGGTGTCAGGCTGAGCGGGTCCGATCCCGTCGGCAGCGGGATTTCAGTGATCCTGCCGCTCTGATCGATCTTCCCCAGCTTGGCCGCCTGGCTCTCGGTAAACCAGACCACGTTGGTTTCGGTCATCCCGAACGGGTCGGAGCCCGGCGTGGGCGTCGGATACAGCGTGATGTTCGCGGCCGCGGGCGGAGCGAACGCGCCCAGCATCAGTGCGAATGCCCCCAGCAGCAAGACGACCAGCCCCACAGGCTTCATTGCCACGGGCGCAGCCTACACCGGCGCGCAAGGGTGGGCGACAAAAACGAAAGTGCCTGGCGACGGCACTGCGTTACGATCCTCTCGGGCCGGAAGTTCCAGCCGTGCAGGAGGACGAGAGATGTGGCGAGGATTGCGACGGCAGGTCCTCGCGGGCGCGCTCGTCTTGGCTGGGCTAGCGGCGATCGCGCCGGATGCGTGGGCATCAATCACGCCCACGGTGAGCTTGGACCAGAGTGCCGGCTCCGCTGCGGGCGCCACCGCCAACCTCGGGGTCGACCTGAAGTTCGCCCCTACAGGCTCGGACTCGCCGCACACGATGTCGCTGAACCTACCGCCGGGGCTCCTGGCGAACGCGTCGATGGGCGGGGGCGCCTGCCTGGCCGCCGCAGATCTCACCGACGCTACCTGTCAGGTCGGCAGCGGCACCGTCACCGCGCTTGCCTTCGGGACGATCCCGATCCCCACGCCCGTCAGCTTCGACCTGGTGCCGCCCCCGGCCGCCGGTGATCTGGCTGGCCTGGCAGTCAACAGCAGCGGGACGCAGATCGGCTCCACGGCCGACATCAAGGTGCGTCCCTCGGGCGACCCGGGGGGCGTCGGCGTCACGATCGACTTCGTGCTGCCCAACGCGCTGTACGGCGTCCCCATCTCGATCTCGGAGATCAACAGCACCTTCGACGGACTGCGCTACCCAACGACCTGCCCCTCGACCCCTCAGAACTTCAGCGTCGCGGTCGACTCCTACGCGGACTCGACCGTGCAAACCGTGACAGCGCCGCTGTCGGTCAGCGGATGCTCCGCGCTCGCCTACTCTCCGGCGTTCAGCGTCACGGCGACGCGAGACAGCGCCGATCCTGAGGTGAAGCTGAGCACGAGGATCACCCAGCCTGCCGGCCAAGCCCCCAGCCGATCTATCTCCCTCGTGTTCCCGTGGCCGGCGTTGGCCCCGAACATCGCGTCGCTCCATTCCCTGTGTCCGACCCTCTCAAGCGGCACCTGCACATCCGTCGGCTCGGTCACGGCGACCTCTCCGCTGTATCCCACCCCACTCTCCGGTCAGGCTTACCTCTCGGGTTCCTTGAGCGGACTGTCGCTCGTCCTCGTGTTCCCGTCGCCGTTCCCGCTGACGCTCACGGGAGCGGTCGACCTCGTCAAAAACTCGGCGACGTTCACCGGCCTCCCCGACATTCCGCTCACCGGCCTGGACGTGACGCTCAACTCCGGTAGCAACGGCCTGTTCGAGAGCACATGTGCGGTGTCGTCGGGCTCCGCGACGGCGATCCTGACCGATCAGAACGGCGACAAGTCGGTGACCGTCCCAGGGCCATTCGCGATCGCCGGATGCACACCGACCGGCGCCGGCAGTGGCGGCCCCGGCACTGGCGGCGGCCAGGCGACAGGCACCTCCACCGTCAGCGGCTCGGGCATCGCCGGGCTGCCCAGCGGACACCCCTCCCTGCGCTTCCGGATCACTCAGAGCCGCCACGCCGCCGAGCTCACCGCCGCCACCATCGAGCTGCCCGCCGGGCTCCGCTTCCGCGGCCACGGACGAACCGGCATCACGCTCACCGGAGCCACGCTCAAATCGCTGCGGTTCACCCACGGCCACCTCACGATCGCCCTCCGCCACCCCGTCCGCAGCCTCACCATCACCATCAGCCCCGCCGCCCTCATCGAAAGCGCCGCGCTCAAAGCCAAGGCCAAAACCCTCACGCACCTGAACCTCACGGTGATCACCACGAACACCAACAACAAGCACACGACCATCCACGTAGTGCTACGGCACTTCGCGCTCTAGGCAGGGAGCGGGCGGCATGCGACATGCACCGCGTCGATACGGGCTCACGCTCGTCGTCACGCTCGCCGGCCTCGTGGCGCTGTCCCCGTCCGCCCAAGCGTCGGTTAGCCCGACGATGAGCCTCGACCAGAGCGCCGGTACGACCGCTGGGGGCACCGCCAACCTCGGGCTCGACCTGAAGTTTTCCGACAGCGGAACCGACTCGCCGCATGACCTCGTGATCAATCTTCCGCCTGGGCTGCTCGCGAACGCTGCACTCGATGGGGGCGCCTGTCTACGGACGGCCCAACTGTCAGGCAGCTCCTGCGAGGTAGGCAGCGGAACCGTCACCGCCACCCCGGACGTCCTCGGCGTAATCAACCCGCCGCTGCCGGTCTCGGTACCGGTCACCTTTTACCTCGTGCCACCGCCGACGACTGGCGATCTGGCGGGCCTGGCGGTCGTGGGTCTCGGGGAGCAGCTCGGGGCGACCGGCGACATCAGGATTCGGCCGACGGGCGACCCTGACGGCGTCGGCGTCACGCTGAAGCTCGCGCTGCCCGATCAGCTCCCGCTTGCGCTGGGGCCGCTGGGGACGGTCAACCTGACGCAGATCTCGCTCACCGAGATCAACAGCACGTTCAACTCCCTGCGCTACCCGGCGACGTGCCCCGCGGCTCCTGCCGGTCTCACCGCCGCGGTCGACTCCTACAGCGACTCGACCGTGCACACCGTCACGGCGCCGCTGTCGGTCACCCGGTGCTCCGCGCTGACCTACTCCCCGGCGTTCAGCGTTATCGCAACGCGAGACAGCAACGATCGACAGGTCCAACTGCGCACGACGATCACCCAGGCCCCCGGACAGGCGCCCAGTCGATCGGTCTCCCTCGCCTTCCCCACCGCGACGCTGGCCCCGAACATCGAATCGATCGCGGCGCTGTGTCGCGACCTGGCGGCAGGGTCCTGTCAGCCGGTCGGCGCCGCCACCGCCACCTCGCCGCTATATCCCACTCCGCTCACCGGGACCGCCTACCTCACCGGCACCTCCAGCGGGCTGATGCTGACGCTCGTGTTCCCGTCGCCGTTCCCGCTGACGCTCAACGGGGCGGTCGACCTGATCCACAATTCCGCGACGTTCACAGGCCTCCCAGATATTCCGTTGACGAACCTCGGAGTCTCGCTGAGCGGGGGCGCCGACGGACTCTTCCTGTCGACCTGCCAAACACCGTCGGGCTCGGCGACGGCGATGCTGACCGATCAGAACGGCGACAAGTCCGCGACCGTTCCGGCGCGGTTCACGGTCGCGGGCTGCACCTCCACGAGCTCCGGCGCGGCCACTATCGGTGGGGGCTCCACGGGCGGCGGCGGTCAACCGGCGGGCGCCCCGACGGTGACCAGCTCTGGCGTCGCCGGGCTCCGCAGTGGACACCCCTCCCTTCGCTTCCGGATCACCCAGAGCCGCCACGCTGCGAAGCTCAGCGGCGTCACGATCGAACTGCCTGTCGGACTGCGCTTCGTCGCCCACCCGCGCGCCGGCATCAGGCTCACCGGCGCGACGCTGAAATCGCTGCGGCTCTCCCACGGCCACCTCACGATCACCCTCCGCCACCCCGTCCGCAGCCTCACGATCACGATCGGCTCGGCCGCCCTCACCGAAACCGCCGCGCTCAAAGCCAAAGCCGAAACGCTCACTCATCTGCGCCTGACCGTGATCACGACCAATACCGCCAACAAGCACAGCACCATCCACGTGGTTACGACCAGCGCGGCGGCCTAATAGCAAACGACCGTGCCGGACGACTGGGTGATGCCGCTCAGCCGCGGTCCGGCTCGCGTGGGATCAAGCGATCGACCTCGACTGCCTCGCCGGTCCTGGTGTCCGGGTAGACGACGATGGCGGTGGGCGGGCCTCCGAACCACGCGCTCGTCTCACCCTCGCCGACGTATTCAGCGGCCCGCTGAGAACCCTCCGGGCCGAGGACCCAGACCGCCTGTCCCTTGTGAAACTCGCTGTCGCCGATGTCGCTCGTGGTGTTGAAAGGATACGAGCCGCCCCGCGTGCTGGGTCGGCCGTCAGACGCCGGCGGGCACGGTTGCGAGCTGCGCTGACTTCCACGCTGCGAGGCCACCGACGAGGGTCGCGACGTTTGCCAGCCCTTCGCGGCGTATCAGGCTGGTGGCCACGGCTGATCGGTAGCCGCTGGCGCAGTAGACGACCAGGGGGCGATCGGATGGGAGCGCGCCGAGGCGCTGGGCGAGCTGGGACAGAGGCACGTTCACGGCTCCGTCGATGTGATCTTCGCCCCATTCCCGGGCTGTGCGGACGTCGATCACCATCGGTGCGGGCGGCTCGCCCAGCCGCTCGGCGAGGGAGCCGGCCGTGATCCGCTCGATCCGATCGACCAGCTCGGGCGCGTTCTCGAGTTGCTGCATCCCCCCGTCGAGGTAGCCGACGACCGTGTCAACGCCGATCCGCCCGAGGCGCGTCGCGGCCTCGACTTCGCGTCCGGGCTCGGCGACCAACGCGACCGGTCGCTCCTGGTCCAGGATGGTGCCGCACCACGTGGCGAACGAGCCGCCTAGACCGATGTTCAGCGCGCCGCGGACGTGTGCGCCCTCGAACTCCGCCTGATCGCGGGTGTCCAGCAGCTGCGCACCGCCCGCGACGAGCTCGAGCAGCGCTTCGAGGCGCAACGGCCGCAGCTCACGCTCGAGCGTGTGATCGAGCGTCGGGTGCTCACGCGCGTTGAGGACGGCGTCGTAGGTGAAGTACGCGGGCGTGTCCGGCTGGTCGGCAGTCACGATCTCGACGAACCGCTCGCGGCTCATCGGCTGCAGCGCATAGTTGTACTCCCGCTGCACGCCGATCGTGGAGACGGTGTCGGTCGAGAGATTCTTGCCGCAGAGCGACCCGGCGCCGTGGGCCGGATACACGAGCGTGTCGTCGGGAAGCGGCAGAAGCTTGTCGTGCAGCGAGTCGTAGAGCATGCTCGCGAGTCGCTCGGCGCTCCAGCCGAGCGACGCGCGTAGATCGGGCCGACCGACGTCGCCGATGAACAACGTATCCCCCGTCAGCACGGCGTACGGACCACCGTCGTGCTCGGGGTCGAACGCGAGAATCGAGATCGACTCCGGCGAATGCCCCGGCGTCTCGAGCACCCTGAGCCGCACCCCGCCCAGCCGGAGCTCGTCCCCGTCCGCCATCGGGCTGAAGGCGTACTCGGCGCTCGCCTGCGCCCCGAGATGAATCGTCGCGCCGACCCGGTCGCGAAGCTCGAGGTGGCCGGCGATGAAGTCGGCGTGCATGTGGGTCAGGAACACGTGCCGGATCTCGCAGCCCAGCTCGTCGGCGTCAACCAGGTATTGCTCGATGTCGCGCTGCGGATCGATCACTGCCGCAGGGCCTCCCACCCGATCGGCGACCAGGTAGGAGGCGTGCGCCAGGCAGCCTAGGTAGTACTGCTTGAGAATCATCCCTCCGCCCCGTTGGGCTGCGGCACGATCCGGATGTACGCGCGCGGCGCAGCCAGGTCCGTCAAATTCGAAACCTCGGGCACTTGCCCCCGATCGATGATTCGCGCCGCCCGCTTGCCAATCGTACCGCCGGATCTCCGACGGTTTCGGATTCCGTCCGCGGGGGCAACCATCGTCCCGGGATGCGCCGAAACCACGTCACGCGGTGGATCGGCCGCGCAACCCTCGCGCTGACGCCGCTGCTGGCGCTCACCACCATCGCGGGCTCGGCCGCGGGCTACTCGGTTCAGTACTGCTCCCAGGTACCGATCGTCGGCGGGATCCCGCCGTGGGGATTTCACACGGGTTCCCCGATCTCTGGACCGACGGGCAGCTACTCGCGCGGGCACGGCGACATCAACCTGAACGCGAACACCGTCTCCGGGATCCTCTGCCAGGTCGACCGGGTTCGCCACCAGCCCGACCGCCTGATCGTCATGACCGTCCAGCACCACCTCGTCTACCACTCGCACCACGCGGAGATGTGGGGTTACCCCGGGAACATCATGAAGATCGTCGTCCGCGTGAAGAGCAGCACCGACCGAGGGTGCAAGGTCGGGACCGTCGGTCACGCCACCCTGTTCGCAAGCTACAACGGCGTGCGCAGCGACAGCGTCCAGTTCGTATTCCCGGCCGGGTGCAGGGACCACGACCACATGTACCACGGCCCGCAGGTCAATAACCAGGTCCCGCCGGGATAGCGCGCGGCGACGCCGTCACGCGGCCTTCGCCTCGACGCCCGTGAGCGGATCCATGACGACGGGCTCTGCTTCCTCGGCGTAGTGGTACTTACCGCCGCGCAGCGCCGATGCCACTGCCGCGACCAGGCACGCCGCGATCGCGAACGCGAACGCGTACACGAGCGCCGTGTGGAACGGCGACGA
>DATKFF010000671.1:0-2610 GCA_035511595.1 Solirubrobacteraceae bacterium
GGCGCGGGCATGCGTCAATCGTATGACGAGCGCCACCCTGCAGCCGCAATCTGCGGTGCCACGGCGTGCCGGTTCGTCGCCTGGAGCCTTCGAGCCAGTCAGCGTCGAGCGCCGGGCGGCGCTCGAGGCGCTCCTAGCGAACCGTTAGAGAACGGCGTGCCACTGGAGTCGCTGCCTCTGCGCTACGGCCACCCGGCGCTCGCTTGTGCGCGGCGTCCGGCTTAGAGGCGTCTCGTCCTCCCCTACGCTACTTCGGAATGCCGCCGCAGGCCACGATCGCCGCGTTTGATTTCGATGGAACACTGACGACGCGGGACAGCCTTCTCCGCTTCGTCGCCTGGCGAAGAAGGCGCGCGGCGGTAGCGCTCGATCTCGTAAGGACCCTGCCGTTCCTGGCTCTGTACGGTGCGCGCGTGGTAGGCAACGAGACGCACAAGATGGCCCTGTTCTCCAGGGCATTTCGAGACATGCCCGCCGACGCGTACGAACGGTGGGCGCGCGATTTCGCATCCAGCGAGCTCCCACGGATGATCCGAGCTGAGGCCTTGGAGCGCGTCAGATTCCACCAGGAGCGAGGCGACCGCGTCGTCCTCGTCAGCGCCTCTCCGACCGATTGGATCGTGCCCTGGGCAGCGAGCGAGGGCATCACCGAGATAATCGGCAACCCCGCCGAGGTGAGTGATGGAAGGGTCAGTGGGCGCTTGGCCGGTGTCAACTGCTACGGGCAGGAGAAGCTCCGTCGACTGCTCGCCCTGAACCCCGAGCGCGAGAGCTACACGCTGTTCGCGTACGGCGACGGGCGCGGCGACAGGGAGCTCTTGGCAGCTGCCAACCACGCCTACTACCGCCGCTTTGAGTGAAGCGTTCCATCGCCATCGTCACCGACGCGCTGTGGCGTAAGAGCGTTGCTGCGATCCGCGCACTGGGCGCGTCGGGTTACACGGTGTTCGCGCTCGGGGACGGGAGGCTGACGACCGGCTTTTACTCTCGCTACACCGGCAGGCGGTTCAGCGGTCCCGTGGCCGCCGAGGACCCAGACGGGTTCGGCGAGACTCTTGCGCGCGCGATAGCCGAGACGGGCGGCGAGCCGGCCGCCGTACTGCCGATGGAGGACGCAACGTGCGAGTGGCTCCTGTCACACGGCGACGAGCTGGCGGAGAACGTCGAGTGGCTCCTGCCACCTGCGGAGTCGTTCGCGCTCGCCCGCGACAAGGCCAGCACGTTTTCGCTGGCCCAGGAGCTAGGGATTCCGGTGCCGCGTACCTATACGCCCGCTTCTGCAGGTGAGCTCGGTGACCTCGTGGCGTCGAATCCGGTCGAGGAATTCGTCGTCAAGCCACGGACGAGCTCGGGCTCTGCAGGGATCGTCTACGGGTCGGATATTCGTGCGATATCGCTCGAGCAGCATTGGGAGCTTCACGGGCCCCTCCTGCTACAGGAGCGGATACCACGGGACGGGGTCGCGTACGGAGTCAGCCTGCTGTTCGACCGGGCGGGCCAGGAGCGTGCCGCGTTCGCCCATCGGCGGCTTCGCGAGTATCCGGTGAGTGGCGGCCCGAGCACACAGCGAGTCAGCGCAGAGCTGGGGGAGCTGCACTCCTACAGCCGACGGCTCCTCTCCTCCCTGGACTGGGCCGGGGTCGCGATGGTGGAGTGGAAGATTCACCCCCAGGGCAACCGTCCCATGCTGCTCGAGATCAATCCTCGATTCTGGGGGAGCCTCGCGCTGGCCGTGCACGCCGGTGTTGACTTCCCGACGCTGTATGCCGATGCCGCGCTGGGCCGGCCGCTTCCATCGGCGCTTCCGTCATACCCCGCTGGGATCGTTTCCCGCTGGATGCTGCCGGGCGACATCCTGCGGTACGCGACTTCTCCAGCCGATCAGAGAGAGCCCCTAGGGGACTTCCTGCGGGGCTCGCTTCGCAACGCGGAGGAGTTTGACGCCCGCGACATCAGGGGCACCATCGCGAGCGGCTTGTGTCAAGCGCTGCTTGCCGCTAATCCGAAGTACTGGCGGTACTTGCGGCGCACGTAGCGGGATCAGCCGCCGGGAGCGGGAGTGAACGCCGAGCCGATCCTCGGCAGCTCCCGCGAGCTGAGCTCGTTGGCGATCTCGCCCAGTGGCGGTGCGGTCCCGCCGGCGGCCGCGATCAACGCCTCGAGGCGGGTCAGCGTGGCGCCGCGGCGGGTGTGGACGATCCGGCTGGTGAGCCATCCGGCGTGGGGCATGACAAAGAACGGCTCATCCGGATCGATGTCGTAGGGGTGAGAGTAGCTCCACGGCGCGGCATCGCCGAGCGCGGCGAGCAGGCGTCGCGAGAGCGCAAGCGGAACGTAACGCAGGTAGATACCGCCGAGGAAGGGGATCGACGCGCGGCCCGCCCCCGCGACCGGGCAGGGGAGCTCGATCAGGCCGTTTCCCCAGCGACATGGCTCGCGTGGGGCTCCGGGCCAGCCGTGGAGGGGATTGGCTGCGGGTAGGACGCTCGAGGAGTAGGCGAAGCCCGCGCTTGCTATCTGCTCAACGGCCCACTCGGTGGCCGGGGTCAGCGAAAAGATGGGCGCGCGAAAGCCGTCCACGGGAGCCTGGGCAGCGTCCTGCAACAGCTT
>DATKFF010000672.1:0-3520 GCA_035511595.1 Solirubrobacteraceae bacterium
CCTCCAGCGCCACGGCTTCTTCGAGAACTTCTACTCGGTCATGTACTACATCGCGGCCTCGCTGTCGCGATTCGACTCCACCTCGCACCTGCTATCGCTGCTGCTGGTAGCTCCGCAGAACGGGACCTGCGGCCGCTACGCCACCACGCCGACGCCCGGCTGCAGCGCCCACTACGGCTCCCAGCCGGCATACACCCCCGAACGCGAACAGCCCCTCAGCGGGCTCGCCGACTACCTGCTCAAGTGAGGACCGCACGGGCACGCACCGCAGTGCTGAGGAGCCCCCTAGTGGTGGGGACGCTCGTGATCCTGGTCCTGGCGATCACGGTGTACGTGAGCTACGTCTCCGAGAACGGCCTCCCGTTCACTCCCACCTACGAGGTCAACGTCCAGGTCGCCAATGCCGACGAGCTCGACAAGAACGCCGACGTGCGGATCGGCGGCGTGCGCGTCGGACAGGTGCTGACGATCACGGCCGAGCCGCGTTCAGGCAGCTGGCCGCACCCGTACACGCGGCTCGGGCTGGCGCTGAACCGCAGTCTGGAGCCGCTGCCTGCCGACACGCATTACGAGATCCGGCTGGCCTCGATTCTCGGCGGCAAGTACCTGGAGCTGATCCCGGGCAGCCGCCGCGCCCGCGCCGGCGGCGTTCCCGACGGCGGCACGCTCACGCTGAACGCCGACCCGCGGCTCAGCCACGAGCTGCCGGTCGTCGACCTCGACACCGCGCTTGGGACGTTCGGCCCCGCAACGCAGGCGGGGCTGCGCCAAACGACCGGCTCCTACGCGGCGGTGCTCGCCGGACGCGGCGCGCAGCTCAACGACGTGTTCTTCTCGGTCGCCCGGCTGCTCGGGCCGCTCGACGACGTCCTGCGGATTCTCGGCGACCCCCGCTCACGGCTCTCCGCGCTGGTGTCGGGCGCCGCCCAGACCAGCGGCGCGGTGGCGGCGGTGGCGCCGCAGCTCACGAGCCTCCTCGCCAACGGTGCCACCACCTTCGGGGCGCTCGAGCGCTCCAAGATCGGTCAAGCGATCGACCAGCTTCCCGCCACCGAATCCGTTGCCAGCACCGAACTGGCGCGCTCGCTCCCGGCGCTTGGCGAAGCCGCTCAGATCGCATCCGAGCTGCGGCCCGCCGCCGCCATGCTGCCGGCCGCGGCCGGCGGGCTGGACCGGGTGGTGAGGGCGGGCACGCCGGTGTTCGGGCCGGTCCCGACGCTGGCCTCGAGGCTCCAGGCCGCGCTCGCCGCGGTGCAGTCGCTGGCCCGTGATCCGGTCTCGATCCAGACCTTCCGCGCGCTCGGGTCAAACGATCTGGCGACGCTCGGTTCCTCTGTGTTCGTCGGGCTGGGCGCGATCCTGCGGGCGATCGCCCCAGCCCAGTTCGCCTGCAACGTCGCCGGCGTGTGGGTGCGGAACTTCGCGTCTGCCATCAGCGAGGGGGACAGCACCGGCGGCTGGCTGCGAACGATGCCGCTGTCCGACCAGAACGAGTCCACGGAGACGGGGACGCCATCGTCCGACCTGCACCTGAACCCGTACCCGGTGGAGGACTCGAGTCAGTGCCAGGCCGGGAACGAGGGCTACAGCGGGCAGCAGCTGATCGGAAGCCCGCCCCGGACGTCGACGAGGGTCGACAACACGTCGCCGCCGCCCGGCGTGCTGGAACGCGGCGAGAAGGCGGGGCTGGTGCCGTGAGCCCCCAGCCGATGCGCGCGCCGCGTCCCACCGGCCCTCGCCGCCGGCGGCGCCTGCATCCACTCGCGGTGACAGGGCTCGTGGTGCTCGTCACTGCCGCGATCACGTTCTACGCGTTCGACCGGCGACTGCCGTTCTCGCGCTCCTACACGCTCTACGCGATGGTCTCCAACAGCGTCAACGTGCGTGGCGGCGACCCCGTGCGGATCGCGGGGATCGACGTCGGCCAGGTCGACGGCGTGACGGCCTCCGGCGACGCCTCACGAATCCGGTTCTCGCTCGACCGTTCCGCCCTGCGGGTCCACCGCGACGCGACGATCCGCATCCGCGACCGCCTGTTCCTCGAAGGCAGCTACTACCTGCAGCTCGACCCGGGCACCCCCGCCGCGCCGGCGATGCCCGACGGCGCCACGATCCCCGAGTCGCGCACCTCGAGCCCGGTCCAGTTCTACCAGGTGCTCTCCACGTTCACGCGGCCCGTCCGTGACAGCCTGGCGGGGCTGGTGGAAGCCCTTGACCAGGGCCTCGGCCCGGCCGGCGCCGGCAGCGGGCAGGCCAGCGGCGCGGGCGCGTTCAAGCAGGCGGCGCCCCAGCTGCCCCCGCTCTTGTCCGACACGGCGGTGGTGGCGCAGGCGCTCCAGGGCACGGCGCCGGGCGACGTCGGCAGACTGCTTCGCTCGAGCGCGTCGGTGTCAGGCACGCTGGCGCAGAGCTCGGCGCAGCTCGCGGGGCTGGTGCGCGGCCTCGGCGAGACCGCCTCCGCGCTCAGCTCGTCCGACGGAGCGCTGGCGCAGACCGTCTCGGGCCTCGATCAGACGATCCAAGCGGCACCGCCCGCGCTCAGCGCGGTCGATCGCTCGCTTCCCGCGGTGATCGGCCTCGCCCGGCCGCTGGCCCCGTCGCTGCGGGTGGCGCCGCCGATCATCGACCGGCTCACGGCCACCGCCTCGCAGTTGGCGGCGGTGCTCGCGCCCGGGCAGCGCCAAGCGCTGGTGCAGTCACTGCGCGCGACCTTCGAGCAACTTCCGGCGATCCTCACCCAGTTCTCACGCGCCTTCCCGATCGGCAAGCAGATCACGGACTGCCTCCAGAGCCATCTTCTGCCGATCTTCAATGAGACGGTGCCCGACGGTTCGCTGTCCACCGGGCTTCCGGTGTGGCAGGACTTCGTGCACTTCCTGCCCGGGGTCGCCGGCGCCAGCGGCAGCTTCGACGCCAACGGTCCGTACCCGCGGGTGGTGCTGGGCGCCGGGAGCGACAGCCTGTCGGGCAGCTTCGCCGGGCAGCAGCTTCTGAGCACGCCCCCACCGGGAGGCTCGTCGCTGCAAGGCGCACGTCCGCAGTGGGTCGGCGACCTGACCCCCAACGATTTTCATCCCGAGGCGCAGTGCGCCTCCCAGCCGTTGCCCAGCCTCGCCTCGGACGCCGCACCACCCGACCTGACCCCGGCGGGAGGGAGCCGCCCATGAGACGCCGCGCCGCGATCCAGGTCCGCCGCTACGCCGGCCACTTTCTGGCGCTCGTGGCGCTGATCGCGATCGGCACCACCTGCGGCGTGCTGATCCTCCAGAGCGAACGGCTGGCGGACCCGTTCGCCAGCTATTACACGATCAACGGGGCTTTCCCGAGCGCCACGGCTGTGGTGGCGGGACTCGGCGAGCCCGTCAACGTGGCCGGCGTGCGGGTGGGGCAGATCACGGGCACCTCGCTTCACGACGGCGTGGCGATCATCCACATGCAGGTCGACCCGAGCAAGCTCGCGCGGATCTACCCCGGCGCTCACGCCGACCTCGTCCCGCGCACGCCGCTCGAGGACATGCAG
>DATKFF010000673.1:0-3039 GCA_035511595.1 Solirubrobacteraceae bacterium
TCAAGGTCACCGGCCTGTCGGTCCTCGATGACCTGCCAGAGGCGTTCGAGGCGCCCGACCGGCGCTTCGTCCTCGGCGTGCAGTGGCACCCCGAGGCCGACGGGAACAGCAGCGTGATCGAAGCGCTCGTGAACGAGGCGCGCGACTACCGCATGACGCGCGGCTCGCCGTAGCCGGCGCCGCGAACCGCGTCGGTGACCTGCTGCGCGTGCGTCTCGCCACGCGTCTCGAGCACCAGTTGCACCGCCGTCTCACGGACGTGCAGGTCGAGCCCCTCGCGGATGTGGATCACGTCGAGCAGGTTGGCCCCCTGCTCGGCGACCAGCGACAGCAGCCCGGCGAGTGAGCCGGGGCGGTCCGGCACCCGCGCCAGCAGCACCAGCCGGCGACCGGCCTGGCTCTCGTGGCGCCGGACGATCTGCGCGAGCAGCCCGGCGTCGACGTTGCCCCCGGAGAGGATCACGACGGTCGTCCCATCCGCCGGTAGCGTCGTGCTGCGGGCGAGCACCGCGGCGACACCGACCGCACCAGCGCCCTCGACCACCAGTTTCGAGCGCTCGAGCAGGAACACCATCGCCTCGCCGACGTCGTCCTCGTCGACGACCACGACCTCGTCAACCCAGCGCTTGATCAGCGGCAGCGTCACCGCACCGGGCCGCTTGACCGCGATCCCGTCGGCGATCGTGAGCGCCGAGGCCACCGCCACCGGCTCGCCGGCGGTGAGCGACGCGGGGAATGGCGCGCAGGTCGCAACCTGGACGCCGATCACGCGGATCTCGGGACGGGCTGACTTGAGCGCGATCGCGACTCCGCTCGCGAGGCCGCCGCCGCCGATCGGAACGATCACCCCGGTGATGTCAGGGACCTGCTCGAGTAGCTCGAGCCCGACGCTTCCCTGCCCGGCGATCACCTCTGGATCGTCGAACGGGTGCACGAACGCCAGCTGTTCACGTTCGGCGTGGGCCCGTGCCGCGAGCAGCGCCTCGTCGATGGTCGGGCCGAGGAGGTGCACAGTCGCGCCGAGCCCGACCACGGCCTCGACCTTGGCGATCGTCGCCTGCTCGGGCATGAACACCTCGCAACGGACGCCGCGGTCCCGCGCGGCGTACGCGAGCGCCTGGCCGTGGTTGCCGGCGCTGGCGGTGACGACGCCGTCGGCGCAGCGCTCGCCGAGCGCGGCGAGCTTCGCGAGCGCGCCGCGGAGCTTGAACGATCCGGTCCGCTGGAGGTTCTCCGCCTTCACGGCGATCGTCACGCCCGCCCGTTCGCTGAGCGTCCGCGAGCTGAGCACCGGCGTCCGGCGAACAACGCCTGCGCCCGCCTGCGTCGCCCGGCGGATGTCGGCGACGGTCAGCTCCGCGTGCGCGGCGTGCTCGGGGATGAGGTCAGTCAGGGACTGCCACCACCGCGTCGATTTCGACCTTCGCGCCCCGGGGCAGTGCTGCCACGCCGATCGCGACCCTGGCCGGCGGGTCCGACTCGAAGAACGACTCGTAAACCTCGTTGATCTGGCCAAACGACGCCATCTCAGTTGTGTACACGGTCAGGCGAACCGCGTCGCCGAGCGTCGCTCCGGCCGCCTGGCAGACCGCCGCGAGGTTTTCCAGGCAACGACCCGCCTGGTCGGCCACGTTGCCGTCGACCAGCTCGCCCGTCCGCGGGTCGAGCGGGATCTGGCCGGAGCAGAACAGCAGATCGCCGACCCGCACCGCGTGGGCGTACGGGCCGACCGCAGCAGGGGCATCCGGGGCGTTGATCGTGTGGCGCTCTGTCGCCATGGGCTGAAGCGTATTGACCGCTCGGCCACAGGGGTAGCCTGAGCGCCGTGGCAAACCGCCTTGCAGGGGAAAGCTCGCCGTATCTGCGCCAGCACCAGGACAACCCGGTCGACTGGTACCCGTGGGGCGACGAGGCGCTCGCCCGAGCGCGTGAGCGCGAGGTTCCGCTGCTCGTGTCGATCGGCTACTCCGCCTGCCACTGGTGCCACGTGATGGCCCACGAGTCCTTCGAGGACCCGGTGGTGGCGGCGCTGATGAACGAACGGTTCGTGTGTGTGAAGGTGGATCGTGAGGAGCGTCCGGACGTCGACGCGATGTGCATGGAGGCCGTCCAAGCGATGACCGGCCGGGGCGGCTGGCCGCTGAACGCATTCCTCAGCCCCGAGCTCGTGCCGTTCTACGCCGGCACCTACTTCCCGCCCGAGAGCGGCCGCGGCCTGCCCAGCTGGCGGATGGTGGTGGAGGCGGTCGGCGACGCCTGGAACGAGCGCCGCGACCAGATCCGCGGGCAGGGGGCCGACATCCTCCGCGTGCTGTCAGCGAGCGCGGAGCTCGAGCCCTCGCCCGAACCGATCCGCGACGAGCTCGTCGCTCAGGCGACGGCCGCGCTTTCGGGCTACTACGACGCGCAGAACGGCGGCTTCGGTCCCGCCCCCAAGTTCCCACAGGCCTCGGTGATCGAGCTGCTGCTGGTGCGGGGCGAGCGCGAGATGTCGCTGCGGACGCTCGAGGCGATGGCCCGGGGCGGCATCTACGACCAGGTCGGTGGTGGGTTCGCGCGCTATGCGGTCGACGCGACGTGGACGGTCCCCCACTTCGAGAAGATGCTCTACGACAACGCGCTGCTGGCGGGGGCCTATCTGCACGGATGGCAGGTGTCGGGCAATCAGCGCTTCGAGCGCGTCTGCCGTGAGACGCTCGACTGGGCGCTCCGTGAGATGCGGGGGCCCGAGGGCGGCTTCTGCTCGGCGCTCGACGCCGACTCCGAGGCGGTCGAGGGGAAGTTCTACGCGTGGAGCGTCGATCAGCTGCGTGACGTTCTGGGGTCGCCGGAGGAAGCGGAGCCGGCGATCGCGTACTTCGGCGCGACGGAGCAGGGCAACTTCGAGCGCGGGCTGAACGTGCTCACCGCGCACGGGGCGGAGCCGGAGAACCTCGAGGAGATCCGCCAGAAGCTGTTCGCGGCGCGCTCAGAGCGGGTCCGACCGGGGCTCGACGACAAGCGGCTGACGTCGTGGAACGCGCTGATGATCTCGGCGCT
>DATKFF010000674.1:0-2449 GCA_035511595.1 Solirubrobacteraceae bacterium
ATGGTCCGCCTCGACCAGGCGAAGATGGCCAAGTCCGTCGGCAACATCTTCCTGCTGTACCAGGCGCTCGACGCGTACGGGCGCGACGCCCTGATCATGTACTTCATCGGGGGCCACTACCGCCAGCCGATCGAGTTCGACGACGAGCGGATGGAGGAAGCCGCCGCTCGCGTGCACCGGATCCGAGAGGCGGCGCGGCGGCTGCGCGACGGACCCTCGCCGGAATGGTCGGCGCCGCTGAGGCAGCGCTTTTTCAACTCGCTGGCCGACGACTTCAACACACCGGCCGCGCTTGCGGCGGTGTTCGACTGGGTCAGGGAGGCCAACCGCTCGAGCGAGCCGGTGGGCTCGGCAGACCTGGGGGAGATGCTGGAGGTTCTTGGTCTCCACAACCTATTAACGGTCGAGGTCGCCGTTCCGCCCGATCAGGTCCGCGAACTGCTCGACGCGCGCGAGCGCGCGCGCGAGGCCCGCGACTACGCCGAGGCCGACCGACTCAGGGACCAGATTCACGCGCTGGGGTGGGACGTCCGCGACGGCCCCGGCGGCCCCGAGCTGCTCCCCGCCGGGTGAGCGAGCGGAGCCGCGCCGGATGGTGATCTACGGCCGCAATCCGGTTCGCGAGGCGCTCCGGGGCTCACGCACGGTGCGGCGGATCTGGGCGACCAAGAATGCGTTGCGTGAGACGTGGCTGGCCCACGCCGGCGTGCCGGTGGAGCCGGCAGCCGCCGAGGAGATCGAGCGCCGCGCCGGCTCGGCCGACCATCAGGGGATCTGCGCGGACGTGTCGGAGTTCGTGTACGCCGATCCAGACTTGCTGCTCGCCGTCGACGGGGCGCTGCTCGTCGCGCTCGACCAGATCCAGGACCCGCAGAACCTGGGCGCCATCTGCCGGACCGCCGAATGCGCTGGCGCGACCGGCGTCGTGATCCCGGAGCGCCGCGCGGCCGAGGTCACCGCGGCTGTGTGCAAGGCGTCGGCGGGCGCAGTAGAGCACCTCCCGATCGCCCGAGTACGGAACCTTGCCGACCTGCTCACGCACGCCAAGGGGGCGGGGATGTGGTGCTACGGCGCCGACGCCGACTCGGCGGTTGCCTACGACCAGGTCGACTACGCCGGATCGGCCGTGCTGGTGCTCGGGTCGGAGGGGCGCGGACTTCGACCGCGGGTCGCAGGAGCCTGCGATGCGCTGGTCGCGATCCCGATGCGCGGCCGGATCGAGTCGCTCAGCGTGAGCGCCGCCGCCGCGGTCCTGATCTATGAGGCTGCGCGCCGTCGTCAGGGTTGATGGCCGGGTCACGGCGCCCTGCTTGACAGCCGCGCGTTGTTCTGTCACTCTGCCGCGCGGGAGATAACGATCAACTGGAGGTTGAGCCTCTAGGGATCTGGAGAGAGGTGCGGCTAGCGATAGCAGCCGAATTGGTGCGGCGCCAGGGGAGGTGAAGCGCCACGAATTCCATGGATTCCGCCTGCTCACAGGCGGATCGGAAGGGACGTCTCGTGGCTCGACTCTCTGCTGGTACCAACTCTCAGCCTCAGGTTGAGGATGGGTTTCTGATAGCTCTCGCGAAGCAAGGAGACGCGGAGGCCTACCACCGTCTCGTACGGCGCTACTACGGCTTCGTCCGGCTCAAGGCGTCGTCGTACTTCCTCGCCGGCGGCGATTCCGACGACCTCATCCAGGAGGGGCTGGTCGGGCTCTACAAGGCGATCCGTGACTACCGGACCGATCGCGAATCGAGCTTCCGCAACTTCGCCGAGCTCTGCATCACGCGCCAGATCATCACCGCGGTCAAGACCGCCACCCGGAACAAGCACACCCCGCTGAACCAGTACGTGTCGTTCTCCAGCACTCCGTCGGGCGACGCGGGCGAGAACGACTCGACGCTCGACGAGATGCTGCCCGGCTCGACGGTGCACGACCCTGTCAACCAGGTGATCAGCTCGGAGGAGCTGCGGGCGCTGGTCGCGTGCCTCTCAACCGCGCTCTCGGAGCTCGAGTCGCGGGTGCTGGCGCTGTACCTGGACGGGCACTCCTACGAGGAGGTCGGCCGCCGGATCGGCTGCGACTGCAAGACCGTCGATAACGCGCTCCAGCGCGTCAAGCGCAAGGTCGGCCACCACCTCGCCAACCGCAGCGTTCCGGCGTAAAGCGCGCCGACGGACCTAGCCGGCGATCGGACCGAGCCGCGGCTCCAGGCCGTAGGTGCTGAACGCCCGGAACCGGGACATCAGCGGGTGCTGAGGGCCGTGGAAATCCGAGGACCCCGTGCTGAGCAGGCCCAGCTGCTCGCAGCGGCTGGCCAGCAGCGTGGTCTGTTCGGCGTCGTGCGTGAGGTAGAAGCACTCGACTCCGTCGATCCCGTCGGCACGGAAGCGGTCGATCGTGGCGAGCACCTCGTCGGGTGAGGAGATGTCCCAGAACGGGTGCGCCCACACCGCCACGCCC
>DATKFF010000675.1:0-3481 GCA_035511595.1 Solirubrobacteraceae bacterium
CGCCTCGCTGACCGCCCGCGGGCTGGCGTCCGAGATCGCGGAGTCGACCGACCGGATGGGCCAGCTTGTGAAGGCGATCAAGTCGTACGCGTTCATGGACCGCGGCGAACTCGTGGAGACCGACATCCACGAGGGCCTCGAGACGACGCTGACCGTGCTCGCCCACAAGCTCAAGCACACGGAGATCGAGATCAAGCGCGACTACGACCGCGCGCTGCCGCCGGTGACGATTTACGGCTCCGAGCTCAACCAGGTTTGGACGAACCTGGTCGACAACGCGATCGACGCGGTCGGCCAGAGCGGGACGATCACGGTCAGCACGAAGCGCGATGGCGACCGCATCCTCGTCGAGATCGCCGACACCGGACCCGGGATTCCGCCGGAGGCCCGCGCCCACGTGTTCGATCCGTTCTTCACCACCAAGGACGTCGGCAGCGGGACAGGCCTCGGCCTGGATACCGCCAGACGGATCGTCGAGGACCGCCACGGCGGCTCGCTGACGTTCGACACGGGCGATCACGGCACGACCTTCCACGTGTGGATCCCGCTCACCCAACCGGAGGCCCCTTAGATCACCGGACTGCCCGCCGGGTAGCCTTATGGACATGGGGCTCGAACCGCTACGCGATGGCCATGGCCGGCTGATCGGCGACGTCCGGGTGTCGGTGACCGATCGTTGCAACTTCCGCTGCCAGTACTGCATGCCCGCCGAGGGGTTGCCGTGGCTCGAGCGTGCCGAGATCCTCCGCTTCGAGGAGATCGCGAGGCTGGTGGCGCTGCTCGGCTCGATGGGGGTCCACGACGTGCGCCTGACCGGCGGGGAGCCGCTCGTGCGTCGCGAGTTCCCGCGGCTGGCGAAGATGTTGAGCGACATCGACGACGTCCACGACTTGTCGGTCACGACCAACGGCTTCCTGCTCGAGCGTGACGCGGAGGCGCTCGTCGGCGCCGGCGTCGACCGCTTCAACGTCTCGATCGACTCGCTCCAGCGCGACCGGTTCTTCGAGCTGACCCGGCGCGACGCGCTCCCCCAGGTGCTGCGCGGGCTCGAGCGCTTGGGGAGCTTCCCGGAGGCCCACCCGATCAAGATCAACGCGGTCGCGATCCGCGGGTTCACCGAGGAGGAGGCGATCCCGTTCGCGGAGCTCGCGCGCCGCACCCCTTACGAGGTGCGGTTCATCGAGTTCATGCCGCTCGACGCCGATCACGCGTGGAGCGCGGACCAGGTCCTCACCGGCGAGGAGATCCGCGCGGCCGTCGACGCCGCGTACCCGCTCGAACCCGAGCCGCGCGAGCCGAGCGCGACCGCCCGGGTCTACCGCTTCGCCGACGGGCGCGGAAAGCTCGGATTCATCAACCCGGTGTCCGAGCCGTTCTGCGGGGACTGCAACCGGATCCGGCTGACCGCCGACGGCCGGCTCCGGACATGCCTGTTCTCGCTGAACGAGACCGATCTGCGCGGGCCCATGCGCGCCGGCGTCGACGATGGCGCGCTCGAGCGGCTGATCCGCGATGCCGTATGGCGCAAGGAGCTCAAGCACCACGTCGGCGAGCCAGGCTTCATCCAGCCGGCCCGCACGATGTCAGCGATCGGGGGCTAGCGCGCCCGTTCGCTAGTTAATCGGCTCGCAACATCTCGGTGCAGCATCATGTATCGGGGATGCTGCTGCTAATGCTGTTCGCGCTGCTGGCCGGAGCCGGCACCGCGATTACCCCGTGCGTACTGCCGGTGCTGCCGGCGCTGCTGTCGGCCGGAGCTGCCGGCGGGCGCCGCCGGCCGCTCGGGATCGTCCTCGGTCTCGCGATCACCTTCACGGTCGCAATCGTCGCCCTGGCGCAGCTGGTCAAAGGCGTCGGGCTGGCGAGCGGAGCCGCCCGTGACGTGGCGATCGCCGTGCTGCTCGGCTTCGGCGTCGCAATGCTGTTCCCGAGCGTCGCGGCGCGGATCCAGGCTCCGCTGTCGCGACTCGGCCGCTTCGGCCCGCGCTCGCGCGGGACGGGGTTCTGGTCCGGCGTCGGTGTCGGCGGCGCGCTCGGATTCGTCTGCGCCCCGTGCGCCGGCCCGATCCTGGCGGCGGTCACGGCGGTCAGCGCCTCGAGCGGGCCGTCGACGCGCGTCGTCGCCGTCGCGCTTTCGTTCGCGGTCGGCCTCGCGGCGGTGATGCTGCTCTACGTGCTCGGCGGCCGGGCGGTGATCGGACGGATCCGGCGCGTCGGTCGCGGCCTGGTCGTCGAACGCACGCTCGGCGTGGTGCTGATCGCGACGGGGGTGCTGATGGCGTTCAACCTCGACGTCCGCTTCGAGGAGTCGCTGGCGCGTGACGCGAGCCTGCCCGCGATCCTCGTCGATCCGACCCGCTCGCTGGAGAACTCGAACGCGGTCCAGAACCGGCTCGCATCGCTGCGGCCGGCCTCGCGGTTCGCCGAGCGCCAGCAGGAGGCCGGCAGCGTGCCGATGCCGCCGAGCAGTCCCGTCTCGATCCCCGGCGTCAGAACCCCGGCGCTCCCGAAGCTCGGGGCGGCGCCGGAGTTCGCCGACACGCAGCGCTGGTTCAACACGCCCGGCGGCCGAGCGCTGTCGCTGACGTCCCTGCGTGGGCACGTCGTGCTGGTCGACTTCTGGACCTACACGTGCATCAACTGCATCCGCACGCTCCCGTTCCTGAAGGGGCTGTACGCCACGTATCACCCGTACGGCCTCGAGATCGTCGGCGTCGAAACGCCGGAGTTCACGTTCGAGCAGGAGGCCGGCAACGTCCACCAGGCGATCCAGTCCGACGGGCTGCGCTACCCCGTGGTCCAGGACAACAACTACGGCACCTGGAACGCCTACCAGAACGAGTACTGGCCGGCCGAGTACCTGGTCGACGCGAACGGTCAGGTGCGCCACACGCAGTTCGGCGAGGGGGACTACAAGCAGAGCGAGGCCGCCGTCCGGCAGCTGCTGTACGAGGCCGGCGCTCGCAACCTGCCCCCGCCGATGACGGCCACCGCGATCATGCCCTCGGCCGGCGTGCTGACACCTGAGACGTACCTCGACCCGCAGCGCTCCCAGGGCTTCGCCCAACCGCTGCAGTCGGGTGTCCGCTTCTATCCTGGCGTCGGGTCGCTCGCGCTGAACGAATTCGCGCTGCACGGCTACTGGTGGGTGAAGTCGGAGTCGATCACGGCGGTCCAGCCGGGAGCGACGATCGAGTCCGGCTTCCAGGCAGCGCACGTGTACCTCGTGATGACCTCCGCGGGCAATGTGCCGCGGCACGTGCGCGTGCTGCTCGACGGGCATCCGATCTCGGCGGCCGACGCGGGCGCGGATGTCCACGGGGGCGTCGTGACGGTCGCGGGCCAACGGCTGTACTCGCTCGTCTCGCTGCCGCAGGCGGAGGCGCACTCGCTGACGGTCGAGATCCCGCCGTCCGTGAGCGCCTACGACTTCACGTTCGGATAGCGTGCCCGCGCACGGTCGAGCAGCACCGACGCCTGC
>DATKFF010000676.1:0-19289 GCA_035511595.1 Solirubrobacteraceae bacterium
ACGTCGACACCGGGCGCATCAAGGTCACATACACGGGCACCTACAGCTGATCCACGAGTAGCTCCGGAGGCGCGGGCGGGCACGCCGCCGGCCCGCGCTCTCTCGGCTGCAAGACCTCGTGCATACCGCCGCGGGCATGGAAATTCCCACAGGGGGTATTGAGGCAGCCGGTAGGCTCTACGTGGATCCGAAAGTGGCGCTTGTCTCGCAACCACGCCGCGGTGGGCTCGGCAACGGATATCAGTACCGACGCTATGGCCGATCGCGCACCCGCTACGTAATCGGAGGGCTGCTGGCCCTGGCGGTGCTCGCTGTCGTGGCGGGAATCGTCGTGCTGGCCTCGACGAGCGCCGGCCTGACGACCGACTCGGTGGCCCTCGCCAAGGTGGGCATGCCGCTCGGGGGCGGCCGGATCTCGAGCGTGTCGGTCGTGACCGGGTCCCACGCGCGACCGGTTCCGGTATACGTGCAGGGCGACAAGATCTGGCCCCGGGGCAAGGTGCCGGCGGGCGCGCGGCTCTCGATCGAGGTGGTCGTCAAGCGACCGGGCTGGATCTCATGGCTATCGGGCAGCAGCCAGCGGTTGGCGCTGTCAGTGGTCGCGCCGAGGGCGTCGCTGCGCCAGGACTACCTCACGCTGAAGGCGAGCCAGCCGCTGCGCCTGAACTTCGACCGCCCCGTCTCGGCCGTCTCCTACGGGCCGTCCGCCACCCAGCTCAGGCGCCACGTGCTGAGCCCGCCGAGCACCGAGATGACGCTCACGCGGACCGCGGACGCAGGCACCCTCTGGGTCGCCGCGGCCCCACGCAGCTGGGAGACCGCACCGGCCGCGACCGTCAGCTGGTTCCCCGCGGGCGCCACCACCGCCGCGGTCGCGAGCCCCGCCCCGGGCACGACGATCGGCCCCAACACCCCGATCTCGCTGACCTTCTCAAAGCCGATCTCGGCCGCGCTCGGGAGCTCGCGGCCACCGGTCTTGCCGATCACCAGCGGGAGCTGGCAGCAGGTCGGTAGCCACACGATCGTGTTTCATCCGACCGGCTACGGCTACGGCCTCGGCGCGACGGTGCGGGTCGGCCTGCCGTCCGGCGTGAGGCTCGTCGGCGGCCAGACCACCGGCGCCGCCGAGAACGGCGCCTGGCCGGTCCCAGCGGGAACGACGTTGCGCCTGCAACAGCTACTCGCGACGCTCGGATATCTGCCGCTGCGCTTCAACGCCGGCACGCCCGTCGCGAACACGCCGCAGGCTCAGGTAGCGGCGGCGATCAAGCCGCCGAGCGGGAGCTTCTCGTGGAGCTATCCAAACATCCCCTCCGCGCTGCGCAACATGTGGGCCCCCGGCACGGCGGGAGAGATGACCAAGGGCGCGGTGATGGCGTTCGAGAACAACCAGGGCATAACCCCCGACGGGGTCGCCGGGCCAGCCGTATGGAAGGCGCTGCTCGCCGCGACGATGTCGAACCGACGGTCCGCGTTCGGCTACACGTTCGTGCAGGTCAGCGAGGGCAGCCCCGAGACCGAGCAGACGTGGCACAACGGACGAACGGTCGTTTCGGGCGCAGTCAATACCGGCATCCCATCGGCTCCGACCGCGCAGGGCGTGTTCGCCGTGTTCGAGCATGCGCCGTCCGTGACGATGAGCGGCACCAACCCTGATGGGAGCCACTACAACGATCCTGGCGTCCCGTACGTCAGCTACTTCAACGGGGGGGATGCCCTCCACGGCTTCCTTCGCGCCTCCTACGGCTCCGCCCAGAGCCTCGGCTGCGTCGAGATGCCGTACTCCGAGGCCGCAGCGGTCTATCCGTTCACTCCGATCGGGACGCTCGTCCGCGTGACGTAACCGCTCGCGGGGCCAGCAGGCATGGCCGCGACCGCGGCGAATAGCCTCCTCGCGATGCACTCGCCAGTGTGGACAGCGGCGCTCGAAGCGTTCGACGAAGATCTCCGTCGCCGGGCCGTGGCGCAGAAGACCCGGCGGGCGTACGCGATCGACAGCTCGCAGTTCGCGGCGTGGGCCGGCGAGCGAGCGCTCGAGCCCGCCACGGTCGGGCTCCGTGACCTGCGCCGCTACCTCGCCGAGCTGTCGGAGCGGGGCAACTCCCCGAGCACTGTAGCGCGCAAGCTCGCCGCGCTCCGGGGGCTCCTGCGCGTGCAGATCGAGCTCGGAGCGCGGCAGGAGAACCCCGCCGAGCTGCTGAGCTCGCCGAAGCGACCGAGGCACCTGCCGCGCGTCCTGCGGGTCGAGGAGGTCGAGGCGCTGCTGGACCGGATACCCGCAAGCTCGTCGCTCGAGCTCCGGGACCGCGCGCTGTTCGAGCTCGCCTATTCGTCGGGCCTGCGCGCCGAGGAGCTGGTCTCGCTCGACGTCGAGTCGATCGATTTCGACGCCGAGACGGTCCGGGTCGAAGGCAAGGGGGGCAAGACGCGGATCGTGCCCGTCGGCGAGCACGCGCTACGCGCCGTCGAGCGCTATCTGCAGAGCGCTAGGCCGTCGCTGGACTCCGGTGAGCCCGCGCTGCTGCTCTCGAAATCCGGGCGGCGGCTGTCGACCTCGGATGTCAGGAGGCGCATGCGGCTATGGGCACGCAGGGCGGCGACGCGGTCCCCGGCCCTGATCGACGCTCACCCGCACGCGCTGCGTCACTCATTTGCGACGCATCTGCTCGAGGGTGGCGCCGATTTGCGGGCAATTCAGGAACTGCTTGGGCACGCAACCATCTCGACGACCCAGGTCTACACTCGAGTAGAGTCCGGCCGCTTGAGAACCGCCTACGAACGTGCGCATCCCCGGGCATAGCGAGGAGTAGGGGGACACCCTGGAGAGCAACGTCAAAGCGATCGAGCTCCAAGATCTCTGGAGGCGGTACAAGGCCACTAGCGACGAGCGCGCCCGCGAGCGCCTCGTGGTGGCGTACTCGCCGCTGGTCAAGTACGTCGCCGGCCGGATGGGCTCGGGGCTCCCGGGCCACGTCGAGGAGGCCGACCTGATCTCGTACGGACTCGGTGGTCTGATCTCGGCGATCGAGAGATTCGACCTGACCAGGGAGATCAAGTTCGAGACCTACGCGATCACCCGGATCCGCGGGGCGATCATCGATGAGCTGCGCAACCTCGACTGGGTTCCGAGGTCCGTCCGCGCACGTGCACGCGAGATCGAGCGCGCCAACATGAAGCTCGAGGCGCGGCTGCAGCGTGCCCCCACCGACGAGGAGATGGCGGCCGAGCTGGAGCTCGGCGTCGAAGAGTTCCAGGAGAGCCTGCTGCAGATCTCCAACTCCACGATCGTCGCGCTCGACGAGCTCTGGAACGTGCAGGACGCCACCGGCGATCAGGTGTCGCTCCTCGACACGCTTCCGGATCGCGACGCACCCGACCCACAGCAGCTGGTCGACCAGTCGGAGCTGCGCGACCGGATCGCCGATGCGATCGCCGCGTTGCCCGAGCGTGAGAAGCTCGTCGTCGCGCTCTACTACTACGAGAACCTGACGCTCCGGGAGATCGGCGAGGTGCTCGGCGTGACCGAGTCGCGCGTCTCGCAGCTGCATACCAAGGCAGTGCTGCGACTGCGGTCAAAGCTCCAGGGCGAGTTGGACTAAAGCGATATCGTCGCCTCTCCGGCACCGAAGGAGAGGAGATAGGCATGCACAAGCCCGCGGATCGCATTCGCAACGTGGCGCTCGTCGGCCACCGCGGCAGTGGCAAGACCTCGCTGCACGAGGCGCTGCTGTTCCAGGCCGGCGCGATCAACCGGCTCGGCACGGTGCTCGACGGAACCACGGTGTCGGACGCCGATCCCGACGAAAAGGCGCGGCAGATGTCGATCTCGGCCGCGCTCTCGTCGTTCGAATGGGAGGACCGCAAGGTCAACCTGATCGACACCCCTGGCGACTCGAGCTTCGTCGCCGACGCCCTCGGCGCCCTGCGCGTGTCCGAGTCGGCGGTGTTCGTGGTCAACGCGGTGATGGGGGTCGAGGTACACACCACGCGGCTGTGGCAGCGGGCGCAGGAGCTCGACCTGGCCAGGCTCGTGTTCGTGAACATGCTCGACCGGGAGCGGGCTGACTTCTTCAGGACGCTCGAGTCGCTCAAGTCGGCGTTCGGGAGTCATGTCGTCGCGACTGAAATTCCGATTGGCGCGGAACATGAAGTCAACGGAGTTGTCGACCTCGTCGACATGAAGGCGTACCGGTACGAGGGCGCCGGCCGTGAGAACTGCAAGCAGATCGAGATCCCGGAGGGGCTCCAGGACCAAGCCCAGGAATACCGCGAGAAGCTGATGGACGAGGTCTCGGAATCCTCCGACGCGCTGATGGAGCGCTACCTCGAGGGCGAAGAGATCGCCCACGACGAGATCGTCGCCGCGCTCAAGGAGGGCACGAACCACGGCGCTCTGTTCCCGGTCACGTGCGGCGTTGCCACCCGCAACCTCGCCACCAACCGGCTGCTCGACGCGATCGTCGACGACCTCCCATCGCCGGTCAAGCACGGCGGCCTCGACGTCGGCGAGCTGACGCTCGAGCCGGTCGAGGACAAGGAGCTGTTCGCGTACGTGTTCAAGACGCGCGCGGACCCGTTCGCCGGACGGATCAACCTGTTCCGCGTCTACCAGGGCGTGATCAACCAGGACTCGCAGGTGCTCAACACCCGAACCCACACCAAAGAGCGAATCGGCCAGCTGGTCACGTTCGAGGGCGGTGAGACGGGTCACACGAACGAATTCGGCCCCGGCGACATCGGCGCGGTCGCCAAGCTCAAGGAGACCAGGGCCGGCGATTGGCTGGCGGCGCGCGACGAGCCGATCACGATGCCGCAGATCAAGCTGCCGGCGCCGGTGATGGCGTTCGCGGTCGAACCCAAGAGCAAGGGCGATGAGGACAAGGTGTTTACCGCGTTGCGCCGGCTCCAGGAGGAGGACCCGACGATCGATCTGCACCGCGACCCGGAGACAGGCGAGCAGATCGTCGCGGGGCTCTCGCAGGTCCACGTCGAGGTGATCGTCGAGCGGCTGAGGGCACGGTTCGGCGCAGAGGTGAACCTGAAGCCGCCACGTGTTCCCTACCAGGAGACGATCCGCAAGCCCGCCAAGGCACACGGCCGCCACAAGAAGCAGACCGGCGGCCGCGGCCAGTTCGGCGACTGCCACATCGAGATCGAGCCGCTTCCCGTCGGCGCGGGATTCGAGTTCATCAACGCGATCAAGGGCGGCGTGATTCCGTCCGGCTTCATCCCCGCGGTGGAGAAGGGCGTACTCGAGGCGATGCAGTCCGGGGTCGTCGCGGGCTACCCGGTCAAGGACGTCCGCGTGCGCCTCTACGACGGTTCCTACCACACGGTCGACTCCTCGGAGATGGCGTTCAAGGTGGCGGGATCGCAGGCGATGAAGCAGGCGCTCGAGCAGGCGGGGCCGGTGCTGCTCGAACCGATCATGCAGGTGACCGTCAACGTTCCCGAGGACGCCGTCGGCGACGTGATCGGCGATCTCAACTCGCGCCGCGGCCGGCCGCTCGGGATGGAGCCCGTCGGCGCCGGGATGACCGAGGTGAAGGCCGAGGTGCCGATGGCCGAGATGCTGTCCTACGCCCCCGACCTGCGCGCGATCACGGGCGGCCAGGGCGAGTTCTCGATGGAGTTCCTGCATTACGAGGAAGTGCCGGGGCACCTGGCCGGGAAAGTGGTCGATGAGGCCCGCGCCGAGAAAGAGGCCGTTAAAGCCTGAGCGCTGGCTCCGGGTCCGGAGCGCCCTCCCGGGAAGTTCGGTGATAGCTCGGGAAATCTGTTGCACGCGCGGGCGCCCCCGAACCGGGACCCGGCTCGGTTCGCTACGCTCGGGCCCGTGGCGACGAAGGACATCAGGACCGCCCCGCCGGAGTCGGATCTCGCTTGTGACGTGTGCGGGCGGACGCTGCTGCGCGGGGAGCGAGCGCATCCATACCTCGAGCGCGGCGAGCATCGCACGGTGTGCGAGTTGTGCACCGCCCGCGCCCAGCAGGAGGGATGGATCCGTGAGGGCACCGTCCCTGCATACGAGCACTCGTCCGCCTCGTCGGATCGCGGCAGGTCCCTGCTGGGGCGCCTGCGCCGTCGCCGCGAGCGGCCGATGGCCGAGGAGCAGAGCTCGGCGCCGCCGGCCGAAACCGTCGCCCAGCCGTGGGCGCCGCCGGCCCGGGCGCGTGCGCGGCTCCGCGAGGCCCGTCACGTCCGCGCGATCCCAACCAGCGCCGAAAATCGGATCGCGTCGGCGATCGACGCGTTCAACTCCTCCGAGCACCCGCGTACGGTGGCCGGCGTGGGGCGCTCCCTCGGAGTGCCGATCGTGTCGGTGCGGCCGGTCCCGGGGCGCCCGAGCGTCGTGCAGCTGGTGGTGGCGTGGGAGCTCTACTGGTACCGCTACGAGTACGACCTGGCGGACGAGGACCTGGGCGTGCAGCTGATCGACGAGGGACAGGAGCTCGACGAGTTGGCGCCCGAGGAACGCGAGCCGAACGCGACGTGCCTGGAAACGGGCGCGCTGGCCCCGGGCGTATAGCTCTGGACGAAGGTTCGATGGCGGCTCTGGCGGGCTGTCCAATACCATCCGCGCCCGTGATCTACTGCGTCGTTCCTGAAGCCCTCGCCGACGAGCTGTTTGACAAGCTCGAGACGTACTACGCGGAGGACCCGAACGTGACCGTGATCGTCGACCGCCGCAGGGCCTCGCGGCGCGAGCGCGGCTCCTCGGGCGGCGGCAACCGGGAACGGCGGGATCGTCGCCGCTCGCGCGTGACCGGCGAGCTGCCGCCGCTCGCCAGCGAGTGATCGCCGGCCGATCTTGAAGCTGGTCCTCCACGTCGACGGGGGGGCGCGAGGAAATCCCGGCCCCGCCGCGATCGGCGTCGTCGTGTCGACGCCGGACGGCGAGCCGATCGACGAGATATCCGAGACGATCGGACGCGCGACGAACAACGTCGCCGAATACCGCGCCCTGCTGCGGGGACTGGAGCGCGCCCAGGAGCTCGGCGCGAGTGAGCTCGAGATCGTCGGGGACTCGGAGCTGGTCGCGCGCCAGCTGACCGGCGCCTACAAGGTCAAGCATCCCGCGATGCGCCCCCTCTACGAGCAGGCGATCGCCGCCCTGCGAGGATTAGACCGATGGAACATCAGAACCGTGCCCCGAGCCGAGAACGCCCGCGCGGACGCGCTCGTCAACTCGGCCCTGGATGCGGCATGATCCGAGGCCCGAAGGGGTGGATATGCGAAGAGCGCTGAGCACTGGCGTCCAGGAGGCGAGGCAGCTGGTTCAGCACCACGGCAGTCACCGCGTGGTGAGCTTTTATCTGGACCTTGACCCGGATCGGTTCGCGACGCCACCCGCGCGCGCGTCGCAGATCGGCTCGCTGATCGACCAGGCGCATCGCGAGCTCGAGGCTGACCAGCTGCTGTCCCACGACGAGCGGATCGCGCTACGCGAGGACCTGCGCCGGATCAAGGACTACCTGACGTCGCCTCAGGCGTCGTTCAAGGGCGCTCGCGCGCTGGCCGTGTTCGCGTCGACCGCGGACGATCTGTTCGAGACCGTGAAGCTCTCGCGGCCCGTGGAGGGCCGCGTCGTGATCGACCGCATGCCCTATATCGAGCCGATGGTCACCGCGTTCGAGGAGCGCCGGTGGCTGGTGGCGCTGGTCAACCGCCGTTCGGCGCGGCTGCTGGAGGGGTCCCCTGACGGGCTGCGTGAGAACGAGCGGGTGGTCGACGACGTCCCTGGCAAGGGCAAGGGCGGCGGCTGGTCGCAGGCCAACTACGAGCGCAGCGTCGAGGCCGACGTCGAGGCGCACCTGCGCAAGGTCGCGGACGAGGTGAACCGGCGCTGGCGTGAGGAGGAGTTCGACCGGCTCGCGATCGGTGGCCCGCAGGAGAGCGTGCCGCGATTCGAGGAGCTGCTCGCCGAGGAGGTCCGTGCCAACGCCTCCCCCTGTCGAGTCGACATCGACATCTCCAGCGCGACGGAGGCCGAGGTCCGGGCTGCGGTCGAGAAGCTGGTCGAGGCCGACAACGCCCGCGCCGAGCGCGAGGCACTGGACCGGCTCCAGGATGGGCTCGGCGCCGGAGGCCGCGCGGCGGGCGGCCGCGAGGATACGGTCGCGGCGTTGAACGAGCGCCGTGTCCAGACGCTGTTGCTGGAGCCCGGTTTCGACGGGACGGCGTACCGATGCGGAAACTGCGGGCTGCTCGTGCTGAGCGCAACCGACGAGTGCCCGGCGGACGGCTCAGAGCTCGAGCCGGTCGAGCACCTCGGGGAGGCCGTGGTCGAGGCGGCGCTGGTGCAGGACGCGGACGTGCTCGTGATCCGTCGCTATCCGGACCTCGGTCCGCTCGGCGGAATCGGCGCGCTACTGCGGTTCTGAGCCCTGCGCGGGCGCCGAGGCGACAGCAGCGGTACCCTCACAGGCGTGACTGATCCCCTGATCGAGCTGCGGGCGCGGCTCGAGGAGGCCGCAGCCGAGTTGCGCTCCGGTCAGCTGGCGCCCGAAGCAGCGCTCGCGGTGATCGAGGAGTGCGCGCGCTTGGCCGGTGAGGCCAGTGCGCAGGTGGACGAGCGCACCCGCGCGGCGCTCGAGCCGCTGCCGGACCTCCCCGGTCAGCTCCCACTGCCCGCAGGGTGAGCGGCTCGTCCGCGAGCCCGGCGGTGCCGCCCGCCACAGCGCTGGCCGATTATCCCGAGCACCTGCGTCTCGAGGTCGAACGCTACCTCGAGACGCTGCGCTTCACCTCCGACCCTGCCGTGCGCCCCCTGGAGGAGGCGATGCGCTACTCGCTGCTCGCGGGGGGGAAGCGGACGCGACCGGTCCTGGCGTTGGCGACCGCCGAGGCGATCGGCACCCCACGTGACGTGGTGATGCCGCTGGCGGCGGCGATCGAGCTGATTCACACCTACTCGCTGATCCACGACGACCTCCCGGCGATGGACGATGACGACCTCCGTCGCGGGCGACCCACCTGCCACAAGGCGTTCGGCGAGGACGTCGCGATCCTCGCCGGCGACGCGCTCTACGCCGAGGCGTTCAAGCTCCTGCTCGGCGAGCAGCGGGGCGAGCCGCGGAACCTGCTGAGAGCGGCGTGCAGGCTGGCGGCCGCGACCGGGGTCGAGGGGATGGTCGGGGGCCAGTACATCGACGTCACGGAGACGGCCCCGCCGGGCCCGGAGGGGCTGCGGCGCCTGCACGAGCTCAAGACGGGACAGCTGATCGCGGCTAGCATCGACTGCGTCCTGTTGCTCGACGGAACCCTTCGACCTGACAGAATCGCACCCTTCGGGAGGTTCGCCGGCGAGCTGGGCGTGCTCTTCCAGATCGTGGACGACATCTTGGACGTGATCGGATCATCTGAGACCCTCGGCAAGCGGCAAGGAAGCGACGAGCGCCTGGGCAAGCGGACCTACGTGACCGAGTTCGGTCTCGAGGGGGCCCGCAGGCTCGCGGCCGAGTCACACGGCCGAGCCCGCGCCGCGCTGGCCGAGGCCGCCCCCGGCGGAGCGATGGAGCTCGAGCAGATAACTGATTTCATCGTCAACAGGACCCACTGATGACACGCCTACTGGACACGATCGACGCACCGCAGGATCTCCACGGGCTCAGTGACGAGGAGCTCCAGACCGTCGCGCAGGAGCTCCGCGAGCACATCATCGACACCGTTGGTGAGATCGGTGGCCACTTCGGCGCGAACCTCGGGACCTGTGAGATCGCGGTTGCGCTGCACTCGATGCTCGACTCGCCGCGGGACAAGATCCTCTGGGACGTCGGCCACCAGGCGTACCCCCACAAGGTCCTCACGGGCCGCCGCGACCGGCTGCAGACGATCCGCCAGTACGGCGGCCTGGCACCGTTCTGCTCGATTCAGGAATCCGAGCACGACATCATGGGGGCCGGCCACGCCTCCACGGCGATCGGTTACGCGGTCGGGATGAAGGAGGCGATGCGCCACGGCCACGCTCCCAACAGCAAGGTGGTCGCGGTCGTCGGCGACGGTGCTCTGACGGGAGGCGTCGCGTTCGAGGCGGTGCACATGGCGGGCGGCCTCGGGACCCCGCTTGTCGTGCTGCTGAACGACAACGGCATGTCGATCGCGCCCAACGTCGGCGCGCTCAGCCGCTACTTCAACCGCGTCCGCCTGAACCCCAAGTTGTGGCACGCGCGTGAGGACTTCGAGGGCGGCCTGACGAAGCTGCCCGTCGGTATCGGCGCCGCGTTCGAGCGCCTCGGACCCCACGTGAAGGAGTCGCTCAAGGCGTTCTGGGCGCCGGGCCTCTGGTGGGAAGAGCTTGACTTCGCTTACATCGGCGTGATCGACGGCCACGACGTGCGTGCGCTCCGGCTCGCGCTTCGCAACGCGCTCGAGGCCGAGCGCCCGGTGGTGGTTCACTGCGCGACGGTCAAGGGCAAGGGCTTTGCGCCTGCCGAGGAGGGCGGGCTCGAGGGGATGGAGAAATGGCATGCCGCGAAGCCGAAGTCGATCGCCAACGGTGCCCCGGCGAAGGCGGTTGCGCCGTCACCCGCCGCCAAGCCGGCAGCCCCGGCCTACACCGAGGTGTTCGGCAACGCGCTCGTACGGGAGTGCCGCCGCGACGAGCGGATCATCGGGATCACCGCCGCGATGAACTCGGGCACCGGGTTGAACATCCTTCAGCGCGAGCTCCCGGATCACTACTTCGATGTCGGGATCGCCGAGCAGCAGGCGGTGCTGTTCGCCGCCGGGCTCGCGATCGAGGGGTGCAAACCGGTCGCCGCGATCTACTCGACCTTCCTCCAGCGGGCCTACGACCAGATCGTCCACGACGTCTGCCTGCAGAAGCTGAACGTCGTGTTCGCGATGGATCGTGCCGGCCTCGTCGGCGACGACGGCCCTACGCACCACGGCGTGTTCGACATCGCCTACCTGCGGTGCCTGCCGAACATCGTCCTGATGGCACCCCGCGACGAGGCGATGCTCGTGCACATGCTGCACACCGCGCTGACCTATGACGCCGGACCGACCGCACTGCGCTACCCGCGCGGGTCGGGCGTCGGCGTGCCGATCCCAGAGCGGCCCACCGAGATCGAGATCGGGACTGGCGAGATCCTCCGCGAGGGAGAGCGCGTGGCGCTGCTCGGCTACGGGAGCGGCGTCGCCAAGGCGCTCGAGGCAGCCGAGATCCTCGACGAGCACGGGATCCCGGCGACGGTCGCCGACGCCCGCTTTGCGAAGCCGATCGACGCCGGCCTGGCGGCGCAGCTGGCGGCTGAGCACGAACTGCTCGTGACGGTTGAAGAGGGAGTGCTTGCGGGCGGGTTCGGGTCCGCCGTGTGGGAGACGTTGTCTGACGCCGGTGTCACCCCCCGGATCCTCCGGACCGGGCTCCCTGACCGTTACGTCACCCACGGTGCGCCGAAGCGGCTGCACGAAGAGGTCGGATTCACGGGCGCTCGAATCGCCGAGCGGATCGAGGCCGCCGTCACCCGGACCGAGGGCGTTACGAGCGGCTGAGCCGCAAGGCTCGCGTCGCGCGCGGGCGATCGCGTACCGTGCCTGAGCGCCGTGAAGCGAGTCCGAATCGACAGCCTGCTATCGGAGCGTGGGATCTTCTCCTCTCGCTCACGCGCCGCCGCCTCGGTCCTGGCGGGCGACGTGCTGCTGTTGCCAGAGCGGCGCCGTGCGCGCAAGCCCGGGGAGCTGGTGCCGGAGGACGTCGAGTTCGAGGTCGTCGCCGCCCCGCCGTTCGTCTCCCGCGGCGGCGTCAAGCTCGCAAACGCACTCGCCGCGCTGGCGCTTGACGTCACAGGCCGGCGGGCGCTTGACGCGGGTGCTTCCACCGGCGGCTTCACCGACTGCCTGCTGCAGCGTGGGGCCGAGCAGGTGACGGCGGTCGATGTCGCGTATGGCGAGCTCGACTGGCGCCTGCGCTCCGACCCGCGAGTGACCGTGATCGAGCGCCGCAACGCCCGGGACCTGACGCCTGCCGAGCTCCCCTACGCACCCGATCTGATCGTCGCCGACGTCTCGTTCATCTCGCTCACGAAGGTGCTTCCGGCGCTGCTGGCATGCGCAGCCGAGACGTTTGACTGCCTGGCCCTGGTCAAGCCCCAGTTCGAGGTCGGCCGCCGGCAGGTCGGCAAGGGAGGGGTCGTCCGCGACGTCGCGGCGCGCCGAGGCGCGCTGGTCACGGTCGGCGAGGCGGCTCGCGAGCTCGGCGCGGCGGTGCTCGGCTACGCGAGCTCCGGGCTTCCCGGGCCGAAGGGCAACCTGGAGACGTTCGTGTGGCTGGCCGAGGGCGGGCGCGGCGGACGTGACGACCTCGACGCCGCCGCGCGGGGGGTCGAGCCGTGAACCCCGTCCGGACGGCCACCGTCTTCACCCACCGGCGCCCGGCCGAGACCGCCGAGGCGCTGGCGGTGCTCTTGAACATCGCCCAAAGGCACCACGCGACCGTGCGCCTGGACCCCGAGGAGACCCGCAAGCACCAGCTCTCGCCGGCGCCGGGACTGGAGCTCGACGCTCCGGTGCTGCTCGATGTCGACATCTGCTTCGCGATCGGCGGCGACGGCACGATCCTCAGCGCGCTGCGGACCTACGCCGGGACCGAGGTCCCGGTGTTCGCGGTCAACTACGGGGAGATCGGGTTCCTGGCGACGATCGATCGCGAGGCGGCCGAGTCGGGGCTCGGGCAGGCGTTCAGCGGCGATTTCGAGGTGCTCGCGCTGCCGGGGATCGAGGTCACCGGCCAGGGCAAGCCGTGGCTCGCGATCAACGACGTCGCGATGCACCGCCAGCCCGGCAAGCGCGTGGCGGACCTCATGTACTCGGTCGGGCCCGATGAGGTCGGTCGCGTCCACTGCGACGGCCTCGTCGTCGGCACGCCGGCCGGCTCGACCGGCTACAACCTCGCCAACGGCGGCCCCGTGATGGCCTGGGGCGTCGAGGGCTTCGTGGTGTCGTTCATCGCGCCGCACTCGCTGAACGCGCGGGCGCTCGTGGTCGCGCCGCACGACGTGCTGACCGTCAGCAACTGCTCCCGCGAGGAGGACGTCGACGTGAGCGTCGACGGGCGACCCGTCTGCCTGCTCCCACCCGGCGACCGGCTCGAGGCGCGGTTCGTGCGCGGGCGCAGCCACCTCGCGCAGCTCGCAGGCACGAGCTTCTACAACCGCCTGCGCCAGAAGTTCGGCCGCCTGGCGACGGCGCCCTAGGCGCGCCCGGCCCGGGCGATCCGTCGGGGGCGCCTGGTAACACCCCGCGCATGCTGCAAGAGCTACGCGTCGAGAACCTGCTGCTGCTCGACCGGGCCGAGCTGCGGTTGGCGCCCGGCCTGAACGTCGTGACCGGCGAGACCGGCGCTGGCAAGACGCTGCTCGCGCACGCGCTCGACCTCTTGCTGGGCGGGCGTGCGCGCACGGGGATCGTCCGCGGCGGCGCCGCCGAGGCGTACGTCGAGGGCGTGTTCTCGCTGCCCGCGGAGCTCGCCGATCACGAGGCGATCCCGACGGGAGCGCAGGAGATCGTGCTGGCGCGGCGGGTTTGGCCCGACGGGCGCACGCGCGCGTACGTCTGCGGGCGCTCGGCGACCGTCGCCGACCTGCGCGAGCTCGGAAGCGCGCTGCTGGCGTTCTACGGGCAGCACGAGCACCGCAAGCTGATGCTCTCGACGGCCCAGCTCGACGTCCTCGACGCCCATTGCGGAGCCGGGCAGAAAGACCTGCGGGCGCGGCTCGGCGCCGCCTACGACCGCACCCGCTCGCTCGAGGCGCGGGTCGAGGAGCTTTGCGAGCTCGCCGGCGCGCGTGAGCGGGAGCTCGACCTGCTTGCGTTCGAGCTGCGCGAGATCGAGGCCGCGGACCCGAGCGAGGAGGAATCGCGCTCGCTGGTGGCCGAGCGCGAGCGCCTGCGGCACCTCGAGACGCTCCGTGGGGCCGCGGCGACGGCCGCCGAGGCGGTCGCGCCCGACGGGGAGGGAGGGGTCTGCGAGCTCCTCGCCCAGTCCGGGTACGGGCTCGCCGCAGCGGCCGACATCGATCCGGCGCTCGCCCAGCTCGCCCGGCGGGTCGAAGCGCTCCGGCTCGAGGCCGAGGACGTCGGGCGTGAGCTGCGCGACTACGCGCTCGAGGCCGGCGGCGAGGGCGACGGCGGGGGCGCGGCGCGGCTTCAGGAGGTCGAGGAGCGCCTGGCGCTGTTCGCCCGGCTCGAGCGCAAGCACGGCGGCTCGATCGAGCAGGTCCTGCACCACGCCGAACGCTGCCGCGGGCGAATCGACGAGCTCGAGCACGCGGAGGTCGCGCTCACCGACGCCGAGGCGAAGCTGCTGGAGGCGCGCTCCGAGCTCGACGGGTTCGCCAGCGAGCTTGGTGAGCGCCGTCGGAGAGCCGCCCCGAAGCTCGCGCGCGCGGTACGCGAGCGCCTGGCCGAGCTCGCGATGCCCGAGGCCCAGTTCGAGATCCAACTCGGCGCGCGGCCCGACGGGTGCGGTCCCCGCGGCGCGGACACGGTCGAGCTGACGATCTCCACGAACGCGGGGGTGCCCGCCGGACCGCTCAGGGAGATCGCCTCGGGCGGCGAGCTCTCACGCGTGATGCTGGCGCTGCTGAGCGTCGCCCACGGCGGCCGAACCGCGGGCGCCGACGCCGACCAGCAGGCGCTGCTGGTATTCGACGAGATCGACGCGGGAATCGGCGGTCACACGGCCCGGGCCGTCGGCGAGCACCTGCGGGAGCTCGCCCGGGGGCGCCAGATCCTGTGCATCACCCACCTTCCGCAGGTGGCGGCGCTCGCCGCGAGGCATTTCACGATCGCCAAGGACTCCTCGACCGTCCCCGCCACGACCACGGTCACGCCGCTCGACGGCAACGCCGTCGTCGGCGAGCTCGTGCGGATGCTCGGGGCCGGCGAGGACGACCGCGCCGCCAGCCAGCACGCCCGGCAGCTGCTCCGCCGGGCCGCGTAGCGCGCCGAACCTGGCTCGTCCGCACCCCGCGCTACCGTCAGAGCCAACGGTAAACTGGAGTGCAAGGATTGACTTGATGCCCGCAGGCGAGACTCGGTTCATCTTCATCACCGGCGGCGTCGTCTCCTCGCTGGGCAAGGGAATTGCGGCAGCTTCGATCGGCCGACTGCTGGTCTCGCGGGGATTCGACGTTCAGCTGCAGAAGTTCGACCCCTACATCAACGTCGACCCCGGGACGATGTCGCCCTACCAGCACGGCGAGGTGTTCGTCACCGAGGACGGGGCGGAGACCGATCTGGACCTCGGCCACTACGAGCGGTTCACGGACGCCAACACCAACCGGGCGTCCAACGTCACCGCCGGCGGGATCTACAACACCGTGATCCGCCGTGAGCGGCGGGGCGACTACCTCGGTGCGACGGTTCAGGTGGTTCCCCACATCACCGACGAGATCAAGCATCGCGTCCGCCTGATGGCCGAGTCCAGCGAGGTCGACTTCGTCGTCACCGAGATCGGCGGCACGGTCGGCGACATCGAGTCGCTGCCTTTCCTGGAGGCGATCCGCCAGTTCCCCGTCGATGTCGGGCGCCGGCGCTGCATGTTCATCCACCTGACGCTGGTTCCGTACATCGGGCACGTCGGCGAGCTCAAGACGAAGCCGACCCAGCACTCGGTCAACGAGCTGCGGCGGATCGGTATCGCACCCGACATGGTCGTGTGCCGCTCCGAGTCGGCCCTGTCCCACGAGATCCGCCGCAAGATCGCGCTGTTCGCGAGCCTCCCGGTGGAGGCGGTTGTGTCGGCGCGCGACGTGCCGGACATCTACCAGGTGCCGCTGATGTTCCGCGACGAGGGCGTCGACGACTACATCCTGAGTGAGCACTTCGGACTCGAGGCGCCGGAGCCCGACCTGTCCGACTGGGAGGCGGTCGTGCGCAAGGCGAGCGAGGCGACGCGCACGGTCCGGATCGCGCTGGTCGGCAAGTACGTGCAGCTCGAGGACGCCTACCTGTCGGTGGTCGAGGCGCTGAAGCACGCCGGCGTCTACCACGAGTGCAAGGTCGAGATCGAATGGGTCGACTCCGAGTCGGTGGGTGACGCCGGCGTCGCCAAGCGCCTCGAGCAGGTCGACGGGGTCCTGATTCCCGGCGGGTTCGGCGGACGGGGCATCGAGGGCAAGATCCGCGCCGCGCAGATCGCGCGTGAGCACCGGATCCCGTATCTCGGGATCTGCCTCGGGATGCAGATCGCGGTCGCCGAGTTCGCGCGGAACGCCGCCGGGATGGAGGGCGCCAACTCGACCGAGTTCGACCCGGAGACGCCGTTTCCGGTGATCGACCTGCTGCCCGAGCAGAAGGAGATCGCCGACATGGGCGGGACCATGCGGCTCGGCGCCGATCCGATCAAGCTCCACGAATCGACCCGGATCCGCGAGCTGTACGCGGACGCGGTCGTGTACGAGCGCCACCGGCACCGTTTTGAGGTCAACAACCACCTGCGCAAGCGGATCGAGTCCGCCGGGCTGGTGTGCTCGGGCACCTCGCCGGACGAGCGTCTGGTCGAGGCGATCGAGCTCCCGGCCGCCGAGCATCCGTTCTTCGTCGCCTCGCAGTACCACCCCGAGTTCAAGTCACGACCCGAGCGGCCCGCGCCGCTGTTCCGCGGGTTCGTAGGCGCGGCCCTGGAGCACAGCAAGCAGGACGGCGAGGACGTCGGCGAGCGGTCCGAGCAGCAGGTCTCACGCGCCGCCTCGTGAGGCGCGCCACCGAGGTCGAACGCGAGCGGCTGGGCGAGACGTTCGCGTCGCTCTGCCGGATCGAGAGCCCCTCAGGTCAGGAGCGACGGTGCGCCGACTGGGTCGCCGCCGAGCTCGACGGGATGGGGATCGGGGTGGAGGAGGACGAGGCAGGCGCCGAGGTGGGCTCGGACGCCGGCAACCTGCTGGCGCGCGTCCCGGGCTCCGGGCCACAGAGCATCCTGATCTGCGCCCATCTCGACACCGTCCCGCTCGCCGCGCCGGTTGAGCCGGTGATCGTCGACGGCGGCTGGGAGAACGCCAACGAGGCGATCCTCGGAGCCGACAACAAGGCGGCCGTCGCGGTCGCCCTCGAGCTGGCGCGCCGCTTGATGGCCGCGCCCGCGCCTCCCGAGGTGGGCATCGAGCTGCTGTTCACAGTCTGCGAGGAGGTGGCGCTCCGCGGTGCGAAGGCATTCGACCACACGAAGCTGATCAGCCGCTTCGGCTATGTGTTCGACCATGCCTCGCCGATCGGCGAGATCGTGCTGTCCTCGCCCACGTACTACCGGATCCTCGCCGACGTCCACGGGCGCGCCGCGCACGCGGGCATCCGGCCGGAGAACGGGCGCAGCGCGATCGCCGCCGCGGCGCGGGGAATCGCGGCGATGCGACTGGGACGGCTGGATCCGGAGACCACGGCCAACGTCGGCACGATTCACGGCGGCACCAACGCCAACGTCGTCCCCGAGCACTGCCGGATCGAAGCGGAGGCGCGGAGCCGGGACCGGTCGCGCGCCGAGGCAGTGGCGACCGAGATGATCGATCGCCTCCAGGAGGCGGCCGACGCCGGCGAATGCGACCTCGACGTGACCCTGGAGCGGATGTTCGAGGGCTACCGGACGCGGCCGCGCGAGCCGCAGGTGGCGCTCGCGGAGCGCGCGCTGAACGCGTGTGGCTACGAGCCGACGCACATCGCGACCGGGGGCGGGTCGGACGCCAACGCGCTCGAGACCGATGGGTTCCCGTGCACGAACCTCGCCAACGGCACCGAGCGAAATCACGAGCCGACCGAGCGGGTCAGCGTCGATGCGCTCGACGGGATGCTGGAGGTGGCGATCGCGCTCGTCGAGGAGGCGCCCGCGATCATGGGCGAGGCGGACGCGCCGTGACCTCGTTCGAGCGGGTCGACACGGAGGTCCAATGGGAGGGCATGTTCATCCGCGCGGGCGTCGAGCGGTTCCGTTACGACGACGGCATCGTCGTCACGCGGGAGAAGGTCTGGCATCCGGGGGCGGTCGGGATCCTGGCGATCGACGACGAGCACGTGTGGCTGACGCGGCAGCCCCGGGAGGCGGTCGGCGCACAGGCGTCGCTCGAGATCCCCGCGGGCAAGCTCGACGTCCCCGGCGAGAGCCCGCTCGAGACGGGAAACCGCGAGCTCGCCGAGGAGATCGGCAAGCAAGCCGCCAGCTGGGAGGAGCTGTTCGCCTTCTACACGAGCCCAGGGTTCAGCGACGAGCGCGTCTGGATCTACCTCGCCACCGAGCTGTCGGACAGCGGCCCGGCCGCGGGCGACGAGGACGAGCGGATCGAGATCGTCCCCTGGGAACTTTCGCGGCTCGACGACGCGATCGCGGAGTGCGAGGACTCTAAGTCGCTGATCGCGCTGCTCTGGCTGGCCGCCCGCGGTCGCAGCGCCGCACCGGCCGAGTAGCTACCGCCGAATCAGTTCTCCCGTTCCCATTTCCGTCGACGAGCGAGCTCCGCCTGCTCGCGCGCAGCGCGCCGCTTGCGGGCTTCCTTGTGCGCCTCCTCGTTGCGGCGCGCGATTTCTCGCGTGATCTCGTTGAATGCCTGCTCGGACGTCGCGCGCCCGGGACCTGGGCTGTCTGTCTGTGCCGCCACCGTCCACCTCTTCACTGCTCCCTCGAAATGAGCCACGGGAGAATGCGAGAGCTCGACACTCTGTAGTGGACGTACACCTATCACTGTACGCCGTGCCCGGCAGGACTCGGGAAGGGCGGACCGAATAGGCGTTTTATGACCACCACCGAGCCGGCGCCGACTCGCCTTGCCGACCTGATGCTCGACTTCCTCGCCTACCTGGAGCTCGAGCGCGGCCTGTCTCGCAACACGCTCGAGGCCTACCGATCGGACCTCCAGCAGTTCGGCGAGTTCCTCGCGCGGCGCGGCTTCGCGCCGCTGACGATCACGGCGGTCGAGCTGGCCTCGTTCGTCTCCGAGCTGGCCGACGGGCGCGAGGGGCGCGCCGCGGCCCAGCCCGCCACGCTGCAGCGCAAAGTGGCGTGCCTGCGATCGTTCTACCGCCACCTCCGCCGTGAGCGGCTGATCGGGCACGATCCAGCCGCCGAGCTGCGCGGCCCGCGCTCCCGCGCGCGCCTGCCACAGGTGCTGAGCCGGGACGAGGTGACGCTGCTGCTCGCGCAGCCCGCCGGCACCTCGCCCGCCGCGCTCCGCGACCGCGCGCTGCTCGAGACGATGTACGCCTGCGGGCTACGGGCCTCCGAGGCGATCGGACTGGAGCTGTCGGCGCTCGACCTGGACGCCGGGATTCTGCGCGCGCACGGCAAGGGCTCCAAGGAG
>DATKFF010000677.1:0-5265 GCA_035511595.1 Solirubrobacteraceae bacterium
ACTTCGTTCCCCCGACGCTGTTCACGGCCACCAGCGACGACATCCGGATCGCGCGTGAGGAGATCTTCGGCCCGGTGCTGGTGGCGCTCCAGTACGAGTCGCTCGAGGAGGTCGCAGCGCGCGCCAACGACACCGAATACGGCCTCGCGGCCGGCGTCTGGACCCGTGACGTCGGCAATGCGCACCGGCTCGCCGCCTTGCTGAAGGCGGGCTCGGTGTACGTCAACTGCTGGGGTGAGGTCGACCCTGGCGCGCCGTTCGGCGGCTACAAGGCCTCCGGCATCGGGCGTGAGCACGGTCGCGAGGGGCTCGAGGCCTATCTCGAGACCAAGACCGTGTGGACAAAGCTCTAGCGCGCCGCGTACCAGGCGCCCGCTGAAGCGCTAGGACGCTGACGCCGCGACGTCTTCCTCGGTCTCAACCGGGAAAGGGGTGTCGCGGAGGTACCACTCGGCGTCGAGCGCGGCCTGGCAGCCGCTGCCGGCCGCGGTGACGGCCTGCCGGTACGTGTGGTCGACGAGGTCGCCGGCCGCGAACACGCCCGGGACGTTCGTCAGGGTCGAGCGACCCTGGGTGACGACGTAGCCGGCCGGGTCGACCTCGAGCTGGCCCTTGACCAGCTGGGATTGGGGCTCGTGCCCGATCGCGATGAACGCGCCGTTGATTGGAAGGTCGCGGGTCGCACCGGTTTCGCTGTGGCGAAGCCGGGCGGAGCCGAGCGAGCCGCTGTCGCCGGGCAGGAACTCGTCGACCACGTAGGGCGTGATCCATTCGATGTTCGGCATCGCGCGGGCGCGGTCGAGCATGATCCGCGAGGCGCGGAACTCGTCACGGCGGTTGACGACCGCCACGCGGGAGGCGAACTTCGCCAGGAACATCGCCTCCTCCATCGCCGAGTCGCCGCCGCCCACGATCAGCGTCGGCGCGTCCTTGAAGAACGCGGCGTCGCAGGTGGCGCAGTAACTGACCCCGCGGCCGCTCAGCTCGGCCTCTCCCGGGACCGCGAGCTTGCGGTGCTGGGCGCCCATCGCGAGGATCACGGCACGGGCAAGACGCATCTGGTCGCCCGTCCAAACCTTGTGCAGCCCGCCGTCCTGTGAGAGCTCGACCGCGGTCACGTCGTCGGTCTCGAGCCGCGCGCCGAAGCGCTCGGCCTGCTCACGGAAGCGCTGCATCACCTCCGGGCCCATGATCCCCTCGGGGAAGCCCGGGTAGTTCTCCACGTCGGTGGTCTGCTGGAGCAGGCCGCCCCAGGCGAACCCTTCGATCATCAGCGGCTCGAGGTCGGCGCGCGCCGTGTACAGCCCGGCGGTGTAGCCGGCCGGGCCGCTACCGATGATGATCACATTCTCTACGCGCTCGTTCACTTCATTAAGTATAGCTAGGGGCTGCCTCGGCGGCGCGCCACCGGTGCACGGTGCGACGCAACTGGAAGTACGCGATGCCACCCGGAACTGTAGGCAACCAGAACGCGAACGCGCGGTACGCCAGTACCGAGACGACCGCGAGCTCGACGTCGACCCCAAAGGCCGTGAACGCGCCGATCATCCCGCCGTCGACGCCGCCGATCCCGCCGGGGAGCGGCAGCGTGTTGCCGAGCATCCCGACGAAGTACGCCATCACGATCACCGCCTTTGGCGGGGCGTTGCCGAATGCGTGGAAGCATGCCCACAGGACCGCGATGTCGAACCCCCACCAGCCCACCGCGCCGAGCAGGTAGGGGTCACGCGTGCGGATCAGGCCGATCGCCATCCGCACGCCGACGGAGACGGTCGCGGGCAGCGCGGCCGCGCGCCGGGCGAGCCTCCCGGCCCAGTGCTCGCCGGTCGCCCAGCGCCTCACGAACGCCTCAGGATCGCCGCGCAGGAACGCCGCTCCGAGGAAGATCGTGATCACCACGGCGCCGAAGATCGCGGGCACGACCGTGATCGCGAACGGGTGCGGCCCGGGCAGCACGCCCGTATAGAGCCCCAGACCGTCGATCACGAACGCGCCCATATAAACGCCGTAGAGCAGGACCAGGAACGCGATTATCCGCGCCGCGACCGTCCGCGGGCCGAGCCCGGCGCGCCGCAGCGCCCAGGCGCTGAGGGCGATCCCGCCGGCCCCCGCGGCGGCGAACAGGCGAGTCGCCGCCAGCGACGCCATCGTGATCTCGTAGCTCTCACGCCACCCGACCCGCGGGATCCCACGGGCGAGGACCGCCTTGAACAGCGCCACGTAGCTGACGAACGACAGCACCTCGAGGATGGCCGCCAGCGCGAACCACCAGGGATCGCCGTGCTGGATCCGATTCCAGGTCTCCTGCAGGCCCAGCAGCTTCGGCAGCACGAAGTACAGGAACGCCGGAACCGAGACGACGAACACGATCGAGGCGACCAGTCGCCGGCGGGTGAGCCGCACCCGCGGCATCTCGACGGTCTGTCTGCGGCGCCGAGGGGCGGTCGGAGCGGGGTGCGAGACCGGCTCCTGGATCGCTTGGCCCTCGGACATGTGGTGCTAGCCCGCTGCCCCCAGCATCCGCGCTCCCTCGAGCCCAGCGACGAGCCGCCGCGCGAGCGGCGCAAGCCGAGGGGCGGCGCCCCTGACGGTCTCGGTCAGGAGCGCCCCGCCGATCAGGTCGACGAGGTAGTGCTCCCCCAGGTACACGAGCGCCAGCCCGAGCGTTCCCGCGTAGGCCCAGCCGACGGCACCGGCGACCGGGCCGACTTCCGAGAGCAGGTGTGCGCCCATAAGCGACGTGGCGAAATGCAGCGACGGCATTGCAGCCAGGGGATTTCCTCCGAGGACATCGTAAAGGGGCTCCCAGAGGTCTCCCCAGAACTCCGGGCCGTACTCGATCATCATCCGCCGGATCTCCGCCGGTTCACGGCTCTCGAGGTGCCCGTGGGCGGCGGCCCACCACGGCGGCGCGGTCGGAATCGCCCAGTAGAAGATCGCCCCCAGGTCGAACACGGCGTACATCCGGGCGGCCGCGCCCGCGAACCGGCCCGGCCTCCGGATCAGCACGTACGCGACGCTCCCGTGCGGGACCGCGAACCACACCCAGTGGCACATCACGAGCGCCCGCTCGAACCGGTTCAGCGAGCCCGGCTTCGAGAACGCCCGCTGCAGGCGAAGCGTGGGCGGCGTCCCCAGCCCCAGAAACCGGTCGGCCGCCAGCGGGTAGTCGACGCGCGTCCTGGCCGCCAGCCGCTCGGGGTTGTCGTGCGGCATCTCGTACGACGCGATGTAGGCCCACATGTTCAGCGCGCAGACCGCGGCGTCGCGCGCCCGTGAGCGCGGGGCCGCGACGCACAGCGCCAGCGGCGCGCTCCACGCGGCGCCGAGCACCACAGGAGCCGGGAGCCGCGCCCGGCGCCTGACCGCGGGGGCGGCGACCCCCGCCGCCACGAGTACCCATGCGCTTGCTCGGATGGCCCTCGAGATGCGCAAGACGCGCGAGTATATGCGCGCTCCGGCCGCCCCCGGCGCCCCGACGAGAGGCCAGGCCCGTGGATAGAATGCCGCGCCTTGCGCCCCGACGCCAAGCCACACCGCCGCCGCAAGGTCCTCGTCGTTGTGCTCCTCGCCGCCGTCGGCGCGCTGCTGCTACCGGCCGTCGCCTCGGCCAACTTCCTCACCCCGAAGTCGGGCGGGTCGCCGAACGCAAACCAGATCGACTCGCTGTACAAGATCGTCCTGTACATCGCGGCCGTCGTGTTCGTGATCGTCGAAGGCGCGCTGCTCTACTCGGTCATACGCTTCCGCGCCAAGAAGAACCGGGTCGCGGCCCAGATCCACGGCAACACCCGGCTCGAGATCGGCTGGACGGTGGCGGCCGCGCTGATCCTGGTGGTGCTCACGGTCGTCACCTTCGTCAAGTTGCCGAGCATCATCAACCCGCCGAACTCGACCGCTAACGCCAGCTTCCTGTCGGCGTCGGTGACGCAGCCGAATCCGCCGAACGGCAAGAAGCTGACCGTCTGCATCCAGGGCCGCCAGTTCATCTGGCGCTACACCTACGGCAACGACTGCCTGAACAACGCGTTCGCGTCGAAGCTCCCGTACTCCTACCAGGAGATGGTGGTCCCGGCGAACGTGACGGTGATCCTCGACATCCAGTCGACGGACGTGATCCACTCGTGGTGGGTGCCGTCGCTCGGCGGCAAGGTCGACGCCGTCCCCGGCTACACCACCTACACGTGGTTCAAGGCGCCGCACGCCGGGGCTCTGTTCCACGGCCAGTGCGCCCAGCTGTGCGGCCGCCAGCACGCCTTCATGACCGCGCTCGTCAAGGTCGTGACCCCGGCGCAGTACCAGCAGTGGCTCACGGCGCAGTCCCAGAAGATCTCGACGGCCAACTCGCAGGTCGGCCTGCTGCGCCAGTACCTGAACACAACCGGGAACCTCCCGGCCACCCCATCCACCACCCCATAGCCGACACCCCAACCAACCTTCTAGAGCGATGTCCGTAATCACCGAGCCCACACTCCGGCCAGTCCCCCAGATCGTCACCCACGAGGTCGAAAAGCCTCGTCGGTCCAACCGCTGGATCGACTGGGTGCTGACGACCGACCACAAGAAGATCGGGATCATGTACCTGGTCCTCACCTTCGTCTTCTTCATGCTGGGCGGAGTCGAGGCGCTGCTGATGCGCGTCCAGCTCGGCGTCCCGGGCAACACATTGCTCTCGGGCGAGCGTTACAACGAGCTGCTGACGATGCACGGGACGACGATGATCTTCCTGTTCGTCGTCCCCGTGATGGCGGGCTTCGGCAACTACTTCGTGCCGCTGATGATCGGGGCGCGGGACATGGCGTTCCCGCGGCTGAACGCGCTCTCCTTCTGGCTGCTTCTGACGGGCGGGATCGTCTTCTACTGCACGCTCTTCTTCAGCCCGCCCGAGGCCGGCTGGTGGAGCTACCCGCCGCTCTCGAGCATCCAGTTCTCCCCCAGCGGCGGCCAGGACGCGTGGATCTTCCTGATCCACCTCACCGGCATCTCGTCGGTCCTCGGCGCGATCAACTTCTACGCGACGATCGTCAACATGCGCGCGCCAGGGATGAGCTGGGGGCGGATCCCACTGTTCATCTGGGGGATCCTCGTCTACGCGGTGCTGCTGATCATCGCGCTTCCGGTGGTCGGCGCGGCGGTGACGATGCTGCTCACCGACCGCCATTTCGGCACCCACTTCTTCGACCCGACGGCGCACGGATCGCCGGTGCTGTGGCAGCACCTGTTCTGGTTCTTCGGCCACCCCGAGGTCTACATCATGATCCTGCC
>DATKFF010000678.1:0-7723 GCA_035511595.1 Solirubrobacteraceae bacterium
GACCTACGGTGTGGTGGTGGTTCTGCAGGGAATCGACGCCGCCGGAAAGGACGGGACGATCCGCCACGTCATGAGCGGGGTCAACCCGCAGCACGTCGCGGTCCACAGCTTCAAGGTCCCATCCGAGGACGAGCTCAGCCACGACTATCTGTGGCGTTCGGTCAACCACCTGCCCGCCCGTGGCCAGATCGGCGTGTTCAATCGCTCCCATTACGAGGAGGTGCTGGTCGTCCGCGTGCATCCGGAGCTTCTCGACCGTGAGCGGCTCCCGCCGAAGGCCCGCCGCGGCAACATCTGGAGCCGCCGCTACCGGCAGATCAACGACTGGGAGCGCTACCTGGTCGAGAACGGATTCAGGCTCGTGAAGCTGTTTCTCAACATCTCCAAGGAGGAGCAGCGCAGGCGATTCCTGAAGCGGATCGAGCGTCCGGAGAAGAACTGGAAGTTCTCACCGGATGACATCGCCGAACGGGCGTACTGGGACGACTACCAGCGCGCGTTTTCCGCGATGCTCAGTAACACCAGCACCGAGTGGGCGCCCTGGTACGTGGTCCCGTCTGACCACAAGTGGTTCTCACGGATCGCGGTCGCGGCGGTGCTGATCGACACGCTGATCAAGATCGATCCGCACTACCCGACGATCACCGAGGATCAGCGCCGCGCGCTCGAGGACGCGCGCGCCGGGTTGGAGGCCGAGGCGCCGGGGCGCGCCAAGGCCGGTCCGTCCTAGCGCCACCAGGGGGTACGACGGATCTCGGCGATCCGGGTGGCGGGCTCGACAAGCGCGGCCGAGCGGTCGCTCAGATGCTTGAGGTGCTCGCACAGCCAGATCGCGTACGGCGACGCGGAGCCCGAGTCGACCGTGTCGCCCGGGGCGAATGCGGGCGGGGCGAGCGACTCGATCTGGCTCCCGTTCGGTCGACCGACGAGCTCGGCGAGCCGTTCGTACCAGCCGGCGAGCGTGTTCGTGCGGCGGGTGAGGATCGGACCCGCCGAGCCGATCTCCGAGTCGCTCGGAAGGTCGGCGACCGACCAGGCGGTCAGGCGCAATGCGAGTGATCCACCGACCAGCCGCCACAACTCGTACCTCGCAAGGTGCTTGGTTCCCTGTTCGGCCATCAACCCGCGCAGCGCGTCCTCGAGGCGCTCGGCTGCGGTTCCGGCCGGTACCGCGGCGTCCGGCTCGCTTGCTCGCGCGCCGATCGCCCAGTCAACCGCCTGGGAGAGGTAGGAGGCGCCCCAGCGGAACACATCCGCTAGGTCGTCGCCGACGAGCGCGCTGACGCCTCGCGGCCACAGGAGGGTTCCCGCCAAGACGCTCACGGCGACCCCGAGGGCCACGTCCTCGACGCGGACGACGCCGACCTTCCACCCGACCGGCACGAGCAGGTTGAACAGCACCGCGACGGTCACGGTGAACGCCGCCTGACCGACTGCAAATGGCGCTGTTCCGGGCGCGTATGCCGCGACCAGCACGGCGATCGGCAGCGCTACCCACAGCGCGGTCTGGTCGGTGCCGATCGCGAGCAGCAGCGCGCCACCGATCACGAACCCGATCCCCGTCCCGATCAGCGCCCGCAGCGCGGTCGACCCCGTCGAAGCCGCGTTGGTCCGTAGCACCGACAGCGTCCCGAGCACGACCCAGAAGCCGTGCTGGACGCTGACCAGATCGGCGACGGCCACAGACGCTGCCAGCGCGACCGACCCGCGGAGGCTGTTGATCAACCAGACCGAACGGAGGCTCGCACGGGCCCAGGCCGCGGACGCGACTCTCGACACGCGTCGGGCGGTCCGTGTCGCCGTAGCGGATCGGAGGAACGTGCGCCGGCGCTCGGACGCCAGCCACGCCGGCGTCTCCAATCGCGTCGCGACAAGCGCTTCGTCCGCGAGCGCAACCGCGGCGACCGCGATCGAATTGGCGTGAAACGAGATCCCCGCCGCCTCACGGAATCCGGCGCCGTCGGGCGTCAAACCTCGCACTCGCGCCAGGCTCTCCTCACGTGCCCGCTTGAGCGCGTCGATGTCAGGTCGTGCGCGGCCGCCAGAGAACAGCCCCGCGACCGACCGCAGCACCGAGCTTGCTTGCGTGAACAGGGCGCGGTCCTCCGGCGCCGCGTCACGCAGGTCGGCTCGCTCGTTGAGCGTGTCAGCTACCAGCGACGAGCACCACTCGAGCAGCTCGACGGCGTGGGCGAACGCCTGGTCCGGCGCCGCCAGCCCAGTCGGTCGAAACGGCGCGCCGTTGAACCGGGTGATCAGCTCGCGCCTGCCCTTCAGGGCTGCGGTCTGCTGATCCTCGGTATCGGCGCCGAGCAACGATGCGTCGAGCTCATCCGCAAGCGACTCGGCAAGCGTCGAGGCGGCCCCGCGCAACGGATCGTCGCCCGTCCGGGGCGACATCGCGAGCACCGCGGCCGTGCCGACGACGGAGGCGAGCCACCATCCTGCCAAACGGTCCGGAATCATCGAAATCGTTCCGGGTGAGGCGGCCGGCAGCACGTAGGCGAGTAGCGCCGCGGTCGCCCCCGAGGCCGCGTTTGGCCCGAGCACGCCGCCGAAGAACACCGCGAACGTGACCGGTACGGTCGCGAGCGCGGCGAGCGCGGTCGGGGAGTGCACGACGGTGCCGATCGTGACGAGCACGCTGCCGGTGAGTGCCAGCCCCGTATGCGCGACCAGCTTGTCGCGACGCGTCCCCGCGAACGACGCCAGCACGAGTGTCGCGAACGTGCCGAACGCGGCGAACGTCGCGATCTGGAGGTTGCCGATCACCTTGTCGGTGAACGCGAACAACCCGCCAAGTACGACCGCGGCGCGAACGGCGCGCAGCGCCGCGGCGGGCGACCATACGGGTATCCAGCCCTTCAGCGACGCGATCGCCGCCGAACGCGTCAGCCGGTGGGTCTGCGCATCGGTAACCGTGGCCGCACTGTAACCGGCCGATCTGGGATCGCGTAGGCCCGCGGGCCGCGCTCAGCCGCGACCCGGCGACCGCCGGCGGCCTGACCCGCGGTGCGACCCGCCGCGCTTACGGGCGGCGCGCGGAGCCGGTCGTGCGCGATGCTCGCCGGGCGAGCCCGCGAGACCGTGATCGAGGCCCAGCGTCGTCGCGAGCTTGGTGACGTCGTGGTGCTCGTCCGGTGCGACCAACGTGACGCCGACGCCCTTCGCGCCTGCGCGCCCGGTCCGGCCAATTCGGTGCACGTACGTATCGCTATCGGCGGGAGGGTCGAAGTTGATCACGTGCGAAATCCCGCTGACGTCGATTCCGCGCGCGGCGACGTCGGTGGCCACCAGGGTGTCGACCTCGCCGGCCTCGAAGCGCCTTAGCGCCTGCTCACGCTGGCGCTGGGACTTGTTTCCGTGCATCGCGACCGCCTCGATTCCGCGGGCGCGCAGTCGCTTGACAAGCCGGTCGGCGCCGTGCTTGGTCCGGACGAACACGAGCGTCAGCTCCCGCTCCCGGCGCAGCTCGGTGATCAGGGCGTCGAGCCGGTGTAGGTGCTCGACCGCGACGAATCGGTGCTCGACATCCGTGCTGGCGCGGCGCTGTGTGGGGCCGCGCTCGTACACGGCGGCGTCGCGGGTGTACTGGCGAGCGATGACCCCAGCCTCGCCGTCGAGGGTCGCGGAGAAGAACAGCGTCTGGCGCGCGGCTGGGCACTGGGCGACGATTCGGTCGACTGCGGGGCGGAAACCCATATCGAGCATCCGGTCGGCCTCGTCGAGCACCAGCATGCTGATCGAGTCGAGTGAGAACGCGCGCCGCGAAAGGAGGTCTTCGAGACGCCCAGGGGTCGCGACCAGGATCTGCGATCGAGCGGCATCCTTGGCCTGCTTGACGAGCCCGACACCGCCGTATACGGCGGTGACCCTGAGGGCACGTGCGTGCGCGATCTGACGGAGGTCGTCGACGATCTGGGTCGCGAGCTCTCGCGTCGGGGCCAGGACCAGCGCGGAGGGCCGAGGCCCGTCGGCCCTGGTCCGGTCGACCAGCGGAATTCCGAAGGCGAGCGTCTTCCCCGACCCGGTCGGAGATTTCGCCAGCACGTCGCGTCCGGCGAGGACGTCGGCGATCACGTCGCGCTGAATCGCGAACGGATGCGTGATCCCCTGCTGGGAGAGGGAGCCGACGACAGCGCGCGAGGCGCCGAGATCAGCGAAGGACTGATTTGACAATGAACTGCTCCTTGGCGGCTGTTGGTGCCGCGGACGATTCGGGAGGCTATGGCTGACCCGAACCGCTGTCTGCGGGACCCAAGCGAGCTGCCTCGCGGCCGACGGCGTCGACCGCTGCGACGAACGTAGCAGGTCTCCGCGGACGTCTCCTCAGCGATCGAACTCCATCACCGCGTACGCGCGGGCGCCGAGGAGCTCACTTGCAGCGAGCCGCTTGTCGTCGTCCTGCTCCCTCCAGAGGACGAACGGCTGGTGGGGCCCCATGTCAAAGATCGCGATCACCGTGCCGCCGTGCAGGGGATCACGCCTTCCCACCTCCGTGACGCAATCGAGGCTTCCGCGGCGGGCCCACACGCTGAGGATTCGGCGGCCGCTGGGACGGCGGCCCATATCGAGCTCTGTCCGTTTGCGCATGTCCTCGTAAACGGACTCGACCGACGTGTCTCCGGCGACGCCGGGGACGAAGAACGCCGTCATCCGCGAGTCATAGCCCGCGGTTGCGGGCGTCCTCGCTGAGTGCCTTGCCGAGGGCTGCGGGCTGGACCTGAGCCTCGAGCTCCCCGATTCGGTTGCTGAGGCGCGTCGACTCGCGGTGCACCGAGTCCTGAAGGCCCTGCACCATCTGCTCGAGGTGCGCGACCCGCGCTTGGAGCGCCTGGAGCTCCGGGCGGTCTGGGTCTGCCGCCGGTCGGCGCGGGTCCGGGCCGGACGGTGCGGTTCGCCGGATCAGTCGGATCCGGGCGATCAGCCCCTCGCGGTCACGAATGCTCATCGCTTGCCGAATTGCCTGGGCCGACCGGGCCGCGGCGGGTACCTGCGGCGCTCCTCATCGGTCATCTTGCGGATCAGCAGCGAGCCGCTCTCGACCTGGTCGCGCACCACCGCAAGCTTCTCGGCGCGTTTCTGCTCGGCTCGGTCGCGTGGGGTATTCACACGATCCCCTCCTTCGTCGCCGGCGCGCCACGAGCTCGTTGTACGGAGATTCGCTGCGTCGGCGGGGAGAACCTCACGGATGGCGGGGCCATCCCTACTTGTGAACATAGCACCGGATCGCCGTCCTGACGGAGGCCGAGATTCGCCGCCAGGCGCCGCGGCGCCAGGCAGCGACTATTCGTCGGCGGCGCTCGGCGCGTCGCCGAGGTCGTCCGGCGGGACGTCACCGAATTGTGCGGACGGCGCATCGGCGAATTGCTCTGACGGAAACTCCGCCTCACGCTTGCGCGCGTCCTTCCGGGCCTGCTTTTCGACTCGCCGCTCCCGAAGCTTCGCCTCACGAGCGAGCTTCGCGAACGTGGTCTTCTTCTTGCCGCGTGAGGCCATGTTTGTCCTCGCTGTGCGTTTGTCGACGAGCATCCCGCCGGCGCCGACCAGGCGCCAGACCAGCTCGTCCTTGCCGCTCCCGCAGGCGCCCGAGACGTTCGTTCGGGCGCGCTGCGGCGGTGCGACTTGCGGGCTAGATCGGCTGAACGTTGGCGGCGGCCGGGCCCTTGGGGCCCTGCTCGGCCTCGTAGCTCACGCGTGCGCCCTCGGCCAGCGACTTGAAGCCGCTGCCCTGAATCGCGCTGTGGTGAACGAACAGATCCTTACCCGAGTCATCGGGTGTGATGAACCCGTAACCCTTGTCGTCGCTGAACCATTTGACGGTTCCTGTGGCCATGCATTCCCTCCCGGGAGATCGTGTGCTGCGAAACGCGGGAGGTGCAAGAGCAACTACTACGAACGCTGGCACTACTTCGCCGGGCGAACGCCCGGCACGAAGCTATTAGTCTAGCTGTCCCAGAGCAAACAAGGCGGTTCGTGCGCAACGCCTGGAAAGGTGGGCCGTCTGTGGCGGACTCCGGGGCTGTGTCTCCGAAGACTGAAGTCACCGTGGTTGGGGGTGGGCGCTACCGCGTCGACGGCGACGCCAAGCACGTTGAGCGGACGATTCTCGACGCGGCTCGGGGCTCGATCATGGAGCTCGCGTGGTTCGTCGAGGTCGAGACCGGGGAGCGGATCGGCATCAATCCCGAGTGCGTGGTGGCGCTCCGCGCGATCGATTCTTAACCAGCTCCTATGTATTAAGAGATACCGTCGTTGGTCGAGGCTTGCCGGCGGCGCCACTGGTACCGGCGGGAGTGCATCGGTCGTACGGGGCAACCCGCGCTTTTGATCCGGGCCGCGGCCCGGCGTGAGAGCCGTTTTGCGCCAGCAACTGCCCGCCCCCTGATCTGGAGTGACTGCAATGTCGCTAACTGCCGAGCCCGCCCCCGGGCTCTCAAACTTCAAGGCCTACGCCCAGCCGCGCCTTGGACGAGGTCTACTCGATATCGCGACCTCGGTCGTCCCCTACGTGGCGCTCACCGTCGTGATGTTTCTGGTCGCCGGCAGCTCTCTGGTCGCGACGCTGCTGCTGGCGGTCCCGACGGCTGCCTTCCTGATACGGACGTTCGTGGTCTTTCACGACTGCGCCCACGGGTCGCTCCTGCCCTCACGGCGCGCCAACCGTTACGTAGGACGGTTCCTGGGGTTGTTCGTGATGTCGCCCTTCGCGCGCTGGCGCCACGACCACGCTGTGCATCACGGGTGCGCGGGCGACCTCGATCGCCGTGGCGTGGGGGACGTCCTGACGCTGACGATCTCGGAGTACCGGCGGCGCTCCTGGCGCGGGCGCCTTCGGTACCGGTTGATCCGTAACCCCCTGGTGATGTTCGGACTAGGCCCGATCGTCGCGATGATGGTCGGGCCCCGGCTGACGACGCGCTCACAGCGGCCGCGGCTGCGCAACAGCGTGCTGCTGACCGATTGCGCGCTGCTGGTGGCGTTCGGACTGCTCCTTGCGCTGGTGGGCTGGGAGCGGCTGCTGCTCGTCTGGGCGCCCGCGGCGATGATCGCCGGATCGACCGGCATCTGGCTGTTCTATGTCCAGCACCAGTTCGATGACACCTACTGGGAGCACGGCGAGCAGTGGTCCTACGCGGACGCCGCGTTGCGCGGCAGCTCGTACCTGTGCCTCCCGGCGATCCTGCGGTTCTTCACCGGCAGCATCGGGCTGCATCACGTTCACCACCTGAATGCGCGGATCCCGAACTACAACCTCCAACGCGCGCACGACGAGAACCCGGTCCTGCACAGCGTCCCGAAGCTGACGCTGCTCGATGGGCTCAGAGCGGTCAGGCTCAAGCTGTGGGACGAGGACCGTGGCGCGCTCGTGACGTTCGCCCAGGCGCGCGGGCTCCCCGTCGGGATCGCCAGCGGCGCCGCGGTGGCCGAGCCCGCCGGCTGACCGGACCTGGGGACTACGAGGCCGGCTCGAGCGCCAGCTCGCACCACACGCGGGTGGCGCCGACGTCGTCGCGAGCGCTTCCCCAGTCAACCGCCAGCTCATCCACCAGAAAGAGCCCGAATCCTCCGGGGGTCCTGGGGTCCGCGCCCGTCAGGTGCGGCTCGAGCTCGGAACCTGGATCCGCCACCGTTATGCGAAGCCGGCCGGCGAGCCGCGTCAATTCGACCGTCAGCGTCTGGTCGGGTCCGACGTCCGCGTGAAGCACGCTGTTGGTCACCA
>DATKFF010000679.1:0-4993 GCA_035511595.1 Solirubrobacteraceae bacterium
GACGTGCGGGACGTCATTGACGGCGTGCGTCCAGAACACCCACAGACGGTCGTTCGCGTCGGCGGCCAGCGAGACCTGGTTGTGGTCACCGGACTCGCTCACGATCGTCGTTGCGGCGGCCGACCCGACGCGCCACAGCAGCACCTTGGTGGCAAATGGATAGCCGCCGGGGTAGGCGACGTAGAACTGACCGACCCGCCCCGGAAGCGCTATCAGAGGTGTCCTCTGGAGCATCTGCACGCTGTTCGGAGCGCCCCCGTAGCTCGTCACCGATCCCGGCATGTGCATCGGCGAGGCGGCGGGAGCTCCCGTGGCGGGGTCGACCGAGCGCGCCCACACGCCCAGAAAGCCGGTTGCGTTCGAGTCCCAGGCCATCTCCACGTTGCCACTGCCGTCGGCCGCGAGGTTGCTGTAGTAGCCGCAGCAGCCGGCGCCCATCGCGGCCTGGTAGTCGTAGTCGGGCGTCGAGCCGTCGCTGCCGCGGTGTTCGAACGTCCCGAACGTCGCATACCAGGTCTCGAACGGTGTGCCGTCGGGCAACGTCACCGCGCCCAGACCCGAGGAGTAATTCGAGTTGCGGTCATACAGCGCTGTGGGCGCGCCCCACGTGCGTCCTCCGTCCGACGAGTTGACGCTGAAGAGGCCGGAGGGACAGCTCGAGCTGGGGCACTGGATCCCGCCGAAGAAGACTTCGAGCCCACCGCCCGGGGTGTTGACGATCGCGGGGTTATTGAGGCTCGAGTAGCCCGACGCGATCAGCGTCGGCGAACCGACGATTCCGCCGGCGCTGACCGGGGCCTGCACGAGATCATCCGTGGTTCCTCCTGTGCCCGGCGTATCTCTTGACCAGACGACGTGCAGCGTCCCGTCAGGGCCGCGCACCGTCCCGACCTCGTCGAGGATGCTGCCGGTCGGTCCGGTGACCGGCGTCCAGCTGAGCGCGGTGGCGGCTGCCGGCGCCATCAGCGCCGAGCCGGTGCACACCAGCGCGACGAGGAAGCGCCGCATCCGCGCAACCGTATTCGATCCGCCTCCGGCACGCCGAATTCTGGACCTATGTTCAGGCAAGCGGCTCATAGGTGCCGTGGGCGCTGGCGACCGGCTCATCCTCGACGGTTCCGGTGGCGCTCGCCTGAAAGCCTCCGTCGGGCAGATCGAGCGCCTGGGCCTCGACCTCCAGGTAGGTGCCGACCGGCACCGACCCACCGACCGAGAGCTCGAATGAGGTGGCCCGCATCCTGGGTCCGCAGGCGAATGACATCGCCTCGCTGAGCGCGGCCGCGACGATCCCTTCGTGTGCGCGCCCCGGCTGTGCGCCCTCGTGGTCCTGCTTGATCAAGCAGCCGCCGATGATCGCGCCCTCGCTCTGTCGCTCGAGCTCGATCAGCAGGCCGAACAGGTTGGCCGGCCCGCATCCGAAGCACAGCTCGTGGTGGACGAGCGGACCGGCGCTCACTTCAGGCGGAACGCCTTGATCCGGACGTCGTACTGCTGCGCGTCGCGCGAGTAGACGCCATAGGCAAGCGCCTGGATCAGCGACAGCAGTGCCGTGTGCGAGCGCACGAACGCCGGCGTGTTGGATGAGTAATAGAGCCGGATGCGAGCGAGCCGGGCGACCTCGGAGAGGGTCGCGTCGGTGATCGCGAGCGTCGGCGCCTTACGGTGTCGCGCGAGCTTCATTGTGCGCGTGATCAGGGGGTGCGGGCGTCCAGCGGAGAGTCCGATCACGAGCGTCTGCTCGTCGATCCGGCTGAGTCGGCCGAGCGCCTCCTGGGACGGGCTGGCGACGATCTCCGCGCGTAGGTCGAGCAGCATCAGCAGGTGGCGCAGATAGCTCGCGAAGAAGGCCATCTGGTCGGTGCCGGCGATCAGCACCTTCTCGGCCGAGACGATCGCGTCGACCGCGGCCTCGACGTCGCTTCGTGAAAGCTTGTGCGCGGTGTCCTCGACGTTGACGTGGTCGGCGGCGAGGGCGCCCTCGAACTCCGTCTGGTCTAGCGAGAACAGCGGAGTGGCGGCAAGCTGAGGATCGGCGCCGGCGGGGCGGCGGCGGTACTCGTCACGTGCGGCCTGCTGTAGCTCTGGGAAGCCCTCGAAGCCCAGCGCCTGCGAGAAGCGCACCACCGTGCTGGAGGACGTACTGGCCCGCCTGGCCAGCTCCTCGGCGGTCTGGAAGGCGGCTTCGTCGAGGTGGTCGACGATGTACTGCGCGACGTCCTTCTGGGAGCGTGAGAACTCCTCGAACCGTGAGCGGATGTAGGCCGACAGGGCCTGGCGGGCCGCGGACTGGTCCGTGGGCGATGCGGTCGGCGTGGCTGAACGGCTCGAGCTGACTGACTGCTTCATCGGCAGGCGTCTGATTCGACGCGTGCCCTCGGCGTTCCTTCAGCGGGCCTTTCGCGGCGGCCCGGAACGGGGTGTGGAGAACGCCGCGACGCTAGAGCGCGCCGGGGTCGCGCTGCTGGTTCTGCTTACGCTCGGCGATCACCTGCGCGACGATGTAGACGATCAGCAGGTTGACGATCACGCCGATGCCGAGGAAGGTCGCGAGTAGGGCGAGCGTCGTTCCGAGAGCCTGCGACATGGCGAGCACCAGCATCGGATCCGGGAGGCTACCGCAGTGCTAGCGTCGCCGCCGAAGCGGCCCTGTAGCTCAGTTGGTAGAGCAGCGGACTCATAATCCGTCACGCCCAGGTTCGAGTCCTGGCAGGGCCATGTCGGTTCAGCGTGGCGCCGGCAGCAGCACCCGGAGCGCCTTGCGATCGACCTTTCCGACGTTTGTCAGGGGGACGGCGTCGACCACGTGGATCTCACGGGGATACTTGTAGCCCCCGATCCGCTGGCGCGCCCAGGCGATCAGCTCCTCGGGCGTCGTCTCGGACCCGGGCCGCAGCGACACGAACGCCACGACCTCCTCCCCCTTCTCTGGATCCGGTCTGCCGACCACGCCGGCGGACTCGAGCGCGGGGTGCTCGAGCAGCGCATCCTCGACGTCGCGCGGGTAGACGTTGAAGCCGCCGCGGATGATCAGGTCCTTCTTGCGATCCACGACGTACAGGTAGCCGTCCTCGTCGAGGTAGCCGAGGTCGCCGGTGTGAAGCCATCCGTCCTGGATCGCCTCCGCGGTGCTGTCCGGAGAGTGCCAGTACCCCAGCATCACGCCGGGCGAGCGGGCGCAGATCTCCCCCACCTCTCCCACCGGCAGCTCTCGTCCCTGCTCGTCGAGGATCCGTACTTCGGTCCCGGGCACGGGCGTCCCGACCGACCCCGGTCGCTCTTTGCCGACGGGGTTGGTCGAGATCAGTGCCGCGGTCTCGGTGAGCCCGTAGCCCTGACGGATCGAGACCGAGGGGACGCGGCGCATGAACTGCTCGGCCACCTCCGTCGCGAGCGGCGCGCCTCCCGACGAGACGTACCGGAGAGAGCTGAGGTCGTAGTCCTCGAGCGGCTGCGAGAGCAGGATCTGGAGCATCGACGGGACGACGGCGCTGATCTGGAGCCGGTGCTCGGCGATCAGCTCGAGGAACGCGACCGGGTCGAACCAGCGGAGCAGCACCGCGACGCCCTGCTCCGGCGAATGAAGGGCGGCGGTCGTGACGAGCAGGCCGTAGGAATGAGACAGGGGCAGCGTCGCCAGGGCGCGGTTGATGCCCGACACGTACCCGCTGGCCTGCGCCGCGCCGCCTGAGAAGTCGAGGTTCGCGTGGGTCAGCATCACGCCCTTGGCGCGCCCGGTGGTGCCGCCGGTGTAGAGGAGCGCGGCGAGCTCGTCGTCGGCGCGCGGGACGATCGGGGCGGGGTCGGACTCCTCGAGCGACGAGATCGTGACGAATCCCTCGTCCTTCCCGCTGGAGAGCAGGAACCTGAGGTTCTCGAGGCCGTCGCTCGCCTCACGGACCTTGTCCGCGAATTCGGGCGTCGTGATGACCGCCGAGGCCTCGGAGTCGCCGAGCACGTGCCGCAGCTCCTCGACGGGCAGCAGGAAACTCGCCGGGGTGACCACCGCACCGGCACGCCACAGCGCCTGGTAGGCGATCCCGACCTCGGGTGAGTTGGCCATCGTGACCGCGACCCGGTCGCCCGGCCGCACCCCGAGCTCCGACAGCCCCGCGCCGAGCCGTCGGGAGCGCTCGAACAGCTCGCCCGAGCGGTGCCAGCGTCCTTCGAACAGGAGCGCCTCGTAGTCGCCCTTCTGCTCGAATGACCGCTCGGCGAGGCGTGCCAGATTGTGTTCGCCGATCGACCTCATCTACTCGCCGGGAAGCTACAGGTCCGCTCAGTCGAGGTACTCATAGGCCGGGATCGTGAGGAACTCGATCAGCTCCAGTGACAGCGCGACGCGGTCGAAGATCTCACGCGTCTCGGCTGGGCGGCCGTGCCGCCAGGTCTCATCCCCGACCTCTGCGCGGATCTCGGCGGTCTCCTCGTCAAGCACCTGACGGACGAGCTCCGCGCTGACCGTGCGGCCATCTTCGAGCTTGGCGCCGTGGTGAACCCACTGCCAGATCTGGGTCCGTGAGATCTCGGCCGTGGCGGTGTCCTCCATCAGCGAATTGATGGCGGCTGCGCCGCGGCCGGTCAGCCAGAACGAGATGTACTGGAACCCGACGCTCACGTTCGTGCGGAGGCCCGCCTCGGTGATATTGCCGGGCGTCGACTCGAGGTCCTGGAGCTCGGCGGCGGTGACGTGCACGTCGTCGCGGCGGCGGTCGAGCTGGTTCGGTTTGCCGCCGAGACCCTGCTCAAACACCTCCCTGGCGACGGGGACCAGGTCGGGGTGCGCGACCCAGGTGCCGTCGTAACCCTGGGAGACCTCCCGCTGCTTATCAGCGCGCACGCCGGCGAGCGCACGCTCGTTTGCCTCAGGTTCCGCACGCGAGGGAATCAGCGCCGCCATCCCCCCCATCGCGTGTGCCCGCCTGTGATGGCACGTCGCCACGAGCAGCTCGGTGTAGGCGCGCATGAACGGGACGGTCATCGCCACGTCGGCGCG
>DATKFF010000680.1:0-4481 GCA_035511595.1 Solirubrobacteraceae bacterium
TCGGTCGTGGCCGAACGGATCGCCGCCACGATCGACGCGCTGCTGACCGCGACGATGCCTGCTGGGTAGCTCGTCTAGGGACTGACGCGCGGGTGCGAGCGTCTGGAAAGCTGAGTCCACGCCGGTTAGACTGCGCCGAGAGGGCGTTGTGATACGGGACCGACTCGGCCATAGGGGGCGGATGGCTCGCATCTTCGTTGGTGCGTCGATCGCCGCCGCTTTCTTGCTCTCGACTCAGGTCGGGTCAAGCGTCGGCGCGCGACCGCGTGCCACACCCGGGGAGCTGCTTGGGACCATCGTCGTCGATCCGAACGCCGCCGGTTGGTCGACGAGCACGTTCTCGCTCGAGGCTGGCCAGCGCTACAGGCTGGTGGCCACCGGCACCGCGCAGCCGACTGGCTCGTCGACAAAGTACGACGCCATGTACTGCTACGAATCCTGCTCGAACCGCGATGCCTTCTTGCGGATCGGTCCGGCTACGTCGGCTAACCCGATTGGCTTGCCGATCGACGCCTTCCAGCAACCCACGCCGGACACGAGCTGTCAGCCCACCTACTGCAAGGAGGGGCTGCCCTACGAACCGACGCACGAGTACACGATCGAGGACTTCTATCCCCCGAGCAGCGGTCGGCTCGAGGTCGGAGACGGCAACCAGTTCGCCCAGCAATACTTTGGTCCGAACGCCTACACGGCGAGCTCGGGGTTCAAGGTCGAGATCTACAGCGCAGGGTCGTGGCCCCCCCTGCCGGATGGGGTCGTTTCGCTGGCGTCGGTCTCGAACGGATGTGGCGGCGGCAAGGCGGGCGAGTACGGCATCCAGCAGCGGCTTGGCAACACGTCCACGTTCCGCAACTCGAACAATCCGTTCGGCACGCGGTACACCGTCCACTTCGAGAAGGCCTGCGACCTGCATGACGCTGGCTACTCGGGCGCGAAGGTGCTCGACCCGATCAACGGGGGGCTGATCGACTACTTCGAGTACACCCGGTTGGACGTCGACCACAAGTTCCTCGCCGACATGCGCAAGCTCTGTGAGGAGCAAATCCCCGCCGACGCGCCCGTCGCGCTCGCCGACTGCAAGGCGACTGGGGGCAAGAGCTCGTTCGGCGCCGAGACCCGCTACCACTTCGTGCGCAATTTCGGCCGGCGCTTCTTCCGCATTCGCCCCGACCTGAATGGCTCCTGGTCGGGTGACGGTGTCACGGTCAAGATCACCCAGGACCTCCGGTCGGTGCGGGGGACCTGGCGGGACGGCGATGTCCACGGGGAGTTCCGGGGGACGCTGATCAGCCAGGACCAGGACAGCGTGGTCCAGGGATTCGCGCACACCTCTGCCAAGCCGGCCTTCTCGCGCATCACCATCGTTGTCGAGCCGGACAAGCCGAACGAACTCAGGGTGACCGGGCGCGTCCTCGGCGGCACGCTGACGCGATAGGCGCCCCGAGTCCCACGCCAAAAGCCCTTACCCCGTAGGTAATCGCGCTACCTCCCGGGTAATCGACGCGCCGACGATCTGCGGCGATCGTGCTCGCCATGAGCACATCAGAGATCACCTCCCCCATCGCCGAGTCCCACGCGCGCGCACGGATCACCGACAGCCGCTGGGCTCCGCTTCCAGTCGTCCTCGCCGGAACCTTCATGGTCGTCCTGGACTTCTTCATCGTCAACGTCGCGCTGCCCTCGATCCAGACCGATCTCCACGCCAGCGCGGTCTCCGTCGAGTGGGTCGTCGCCGGCTACGCGCTCACCTCGGCGGTGTTCCTGATCACCGCCGGGCGACTCGGCGACCGTTTCGGCCGCAGGCGGATATTCACCCTCGGGTTAGCGCTGTTCACGCTCGCATCGGCCGCGTGCGGCGTGGCCGCCAGCCCCACCGAGCTGGTGGTCGCGCGGCTCGTTCAGGGAATCGCGGGCGCGCTGCTGACGCCCAATGTGCTGTCGATCATCGGGGTCCTCTACGGCGGGCCCGACCGGGTCCGGGCGCTCAGCGCGTACGGGACCGTGATGGGCGCCGCGGCGGTGAGCGGACAGCTGATCGGCGGCGGGCTGATGGCGACGGACATCGCCGGCCTGGGTTGGCGTAGCTGCTTCCTGATCAACGTGCCCGTCGGCGCGCTGGCGCTGCTGCTGGCGCCGCGCGTGATCCCTGAGTCACGGGCCGAGTCGAGCCAGGCGATGGATGTCCCGGGCACGGTCCTGATCACGGCCGCGCTGACCGCGATCGTGCTTCCACTCGTCGAAGGGCGTCAGCACGGCTGGCCGGCCTGGACGTGGGTCTCGTTCGCCGCCTCGCCCGTGCTGCTGGCGGCGTTCGCCGCGCATCAGCGACGCCTCGCTCGTCGAGGCGGCTCACCGCTGATCGACGCGACACTATTCCGACACCGCTCCTTCAGCGCGGGCCTCCTGACCCAGCTCGCGTTCTGGGGCGGACAGGCATCGTTCTTCGTGGTGCTCGCGCTGTACCTGCAGCAGGGCCGGGGGCTGCGTCCCCTCCCGGCGGGACTCGTGTTTACGATCCTCGCCGCCGCATACCTCGTCGCCTCGATGCTCGCGCCGGCCCTCACCGCCAGGCACGGACGGCGGGCGATCGGCGTTGGCGCGGTGGTGCTCGCCGCCGGGCACGCGCTGCTGCTGGCCGCGGTCAGCGAAGTCGGCGTCGGCGGTTCGATCGTCGCGCTCGCGCCCGGGTTGCTGCTCGTAGGAACGGGCATGGGACTGGTCCTCGCCCCGCTGGCGACGACGATCCTGCAGTCGCTCGAGCCCGAGCGAGCCGGCGCGGCCTCCGGGATGCTGACCACGATGCAGGGTCTCGGCAACGCGCTTGGCGTCGCCGTTACCGGCGTGCTGTTCTTCGGCGCGCTGCATGGCGGCTACGCGCACGCCTTCGAGCTGGCTGTCGCGGAGCTCGCGGGGCTGCTGCTCCTAGTCGCCGGGCTCACCCGCCTGCTTCCGGACCGGGGCCGGCAATAGCCCGACCATTACCCGGGAGGTAATCGTGGTCCCTACGAGCACCCTGTAGCGTGGCCCCATGGCCGTCACCGCACCCGCTGCCGCCCCGACGATCGGCGAGCTGCTCCGCGCCTGGCGCCAGCGCCGCAACCTCAGCCAGCTCGAGCTGGCGCTCGACGCGGCGGTGTCGTCGCGTCACCTCAGCTTCGTGGAGACGGGGCGCGCCCGCCCGAGCCGCGAGATGATCCTGCGACTGGCCGAGCAGCTCGAGGTGCCGCTACGCGAGCGCAACCCGCTGCTGCTGGCGGCGGGCTACGCGCCCGTGTACGCCGAGCGCCCGCTCGACTCTCCCGAGATGGAGACCGTGCGGGACGCGCTGGACCGCTTCCTGCGTGCCCACGAGCCGTACCCGGCGGTCGTGGTCGACCGCTACCACAACCTCGTCGCCGCCAACGACGCGCTCGATCTGCTGCTCGAGGGCGTCGCGCCCGAGCTGCTGGAGGCCCCCGCCAACGGGATGCGGATCGCGCTTCACCCGGACGGGATGGCCCCACGCACGCTGAACCTGCCCGAGTGGAGCGCGCACCTCCTGCGTCGGGTCCACCGCGAGGTTCAGGTGACCGGCGACCCGAAGCTGGCAAGCCTGTACGACGAGCTCATCGCCTACCCCGGGATCGAGCCGGGTCCCGTGCAAGGAGAATTGCAACAGGGCGACATCGTCCTCCCGCTCAGGCTCAATGACCCCGATGGCGGCGAGCTGGCGTTCTTCAGCACCCTCTCGACCTTCGGGACGGCGATCGATATCACCCTGTCGGAGTTGGCGATCGAGGCCTTTTACCCTGCGAACGCGCAGACAGCGCTGCGGTTGCTGCGTGGCGTCGATCCGGCCTGAGCACAGGCCCTGCCGCTCCTGAGAAGCCGCTCAGTTACGGGTGCGGCGCTCCATTCCGCTGGCCTCTGTGTTACGAAACGGAGTGATGCGTGCGAGCGCTCATCGGACCGCCCGCCTGACCTCGCTGCTGGTGTCGCTCGTGCTCCTGTCCGGGGTGGGCGTCGCCTCCGCGCGATCGAACTCACGACTGAGGGCCGTGAGTTACCACGGCTACACGGTCGCGGTGCCGCGATCCTGGCCCGTCTATGACCTGAGCACAGATCCTCGGGCGTGCGTGCGGTTCGACCGCCACGCGCTGTATCTCGGCGCGCCGAGCTCGGCGCAGCGCTGCCCGGCGCACGTCGCGGGTCGCGCCGAGGCGATCCTGCTCGAGCCAGTCGGCGCGTCGGCCGCCCGCCACAGTGCGGCGTCCGAGTCCCCGCGGATGCAGGGGAACGCGACGAGCTTCGTGGCGACCCCGGGGGTCCGGGTGACCGCGACCTGGTCGCATGAGCGCGCGGTGATCGTGCGCGCGCTACACCGCAAGCGGCTGCCTCCCAGCACCGCCGCCGTCAGCCACCCAGCGTTCGCCGCGCGGATCTCCTCGGCACAGGGGCACACCGCGTCGGCCGTGTACACCGGACTCGGGTTCGACGCCTGC
>DATKFF010000681.1:0-3625 GCA_035511595.1 Solirubrobacteraceae bacterium
GGTCGCGAGCGTGACGATCCCGGCGAGCATCACCGTCCCGGCGACGACGCGCGCTGCCTTCTCGTTGACGGGATTGGGGAAGGAGAAGAGCTCACCCATAGGGGATAAATGCTAGGACGTGCGGGTGAGGAACATCAGACAGCGGCTCGGCGTGCGCCACCGGCTCCTCGACCCGACCAAGGTCAAGAACGACGCGCAGCTGCGCTGGTGGGTCGAGCAGTGGCATCCGGTCATCGAGGCCGGCGGGTTCAACCCCGGCGACGTGCTCGAGCTGCTCGACGGTGAGCCGGCCGGGGCCGACTACCTCGCGCGCCGCTGGCAGCACGCCCGCGCCGAGGTCGTCCGCGTGCTGCGTGAGGCGGCGATCGAGGACCCGGGGTTCTTCGAGGGCAAGGTCGTGGTCGACATCGGGCCGGGGCCGCTCGGATTTCCGGACGCGTGTCCGGCGCGGGTCAGCATCGGCGTCGACCCGCTGGCCGAGGCCTACCGGCGCAGCGGGCTGATGATCCCCGACTCGCCGGCGATCTACCTGTCGACCGGCGGCGAGGCGATCCCGCTGCTCAGCAGCAGCGTCGACGTGGTGCTCGCCCGCAACAGCCTCGACTTCGTCGACGACCCCGACCGGGTGCTGCGGGAGGCCAAGCGCGTCCTCGGGCCGGGCGGCACGCTGATCGCGCTGTTCGACGTCGACAGCACGCCGTCGCCCCGCGAGCCGCACAGGCTGACAAACGAGCGAGTTCGGGGTAGCCTGTCCGGGATGAACGTCGTCCGCGAGCACAGCTGGACGCAGCCGTTCGGCCACGATGGCCACCGCGTCGTGCTCGTGGCGAGGAAGGGCGCCGGCTCGGGCCCGTAGCGTCCAGTTTTCTGGACACCCCAGACTGGACGAATGTTCGATTGTAAAAGGCCTGAACCGGGTCCATTATTCCGTCCGGGGTTAGGCTCGCCTAGCTCTCAACATAGGCTCGGGCGAAGCCGCAGACATCGGCGCCTCCCGCCGTCCGAGCCAATCTAACCGGCCCTTTCTGGCACGTACCCCTGCCCGTCCCGATTGGGCCAAACCTGGATCGGAAGCCGCCCGCTGAAAATGCGGGCGGTTTTCGTTTAACCGCCGGTACGCTCGGACGGTGCTGGATCCCGGACTGACGCGGTTTGTGAAGCAGGCCTTGCCGCCGGCGCCCGCGCGTGTGCTGGAGGTTGGGGCCGGGGACGGGGAGCTTGCCGCCGAGCTCGCCTCGGCCGGCTACGACGTGGTTGCGATCGATCCGGCCTCGACCGTCGACGCTGTCAGGCCGGTGTCGTTGCACGAGCTCGACGGCGAGCCGGGAAGCTTCGACGCCTCCGTCGCCGTGCTCTCGATGCACCACGTCGAGCCGCTGCCGGAGTCGTGCCGGCGGCTCGCCGAGCTGGTGCGAGGCGGAGGTTCGCTGGTGCTCGACGAGCTCGACGTCGACCGCTTCGACGAGCGCGCGGGACGCTGGTGGCTCGAGCACCGCCAGGACGGCGAAGACCGCTTCACGACACCCGATGAGCTCCTCGAGTTTCTCCGCCACCACTGCCACCCCCTCAGCGTGGTGCTCGGCGCCCTCGGGGAGTGGTTCGAGCTCGCGCCGCCCGCACGCGGCCCGTATCTGTACCGCTGGCAGCTTCCGCTCGCCTTGCGCTCCACCGAGGAGCAGCTGATCGCCGGTGACCGGCTTCCGGCGACCGGCGCCAGGATCGTCGGCGTTCGCCGCTGAGAACCGCGCTTAAGCCAGGTTCGAGCGCCGCGGATACGCGACCGACGGGTCGGTCAACACGTTGACCAGGGCGGGCTTGCGGGAGCTCAGCGCACGCTCCAGCGCCCCGCGCAGCTGCATCGGACGCTCGACCAACTCCCCGTGGCACCCGAGCGCCTCGGCGACCTGGTCGTAGCGGGTCCCGGGGCGAAGGTCGGCGGCGACCGAATATCCGTAGATCGCCTCCATCGGGTGCTTCTCGAGCGCCCAGATGCCGTTGTTGCCGATCACAGCGACGACCGGCACCTTGTGGCGCGCAAGCGTGTCGAGGTCCATCCCGGAGAACCCGACCGCGCCGTCGCCCAGCAGCAGCACCACCTGGCGCTCGGGCCTCGCGAGCTTGGCGGCGAGCGCGTATCCGATCCCCGACCCCAGGCATCCGTACGGCCCCGGGTCGACCCAGCAGCCCGGCTCATAGGAGTCAACGACGCGGCCGGCGTAGGAGACAAAGTCGCCGCCGTCGCCGACGATGATCGCGTCGCGGTCGAGCTGCTTGGCGAGCTCGCCGTAGATCCGCATCGGGTGAAGCGGCGCGCGTTTGTCGGCGAGCTCCGCGGCCTCGCCCATCCGCCGCGCGGCCTCGACGCCGCGGAGCGCCGCGATCCATCCCTCGCGCTCGGACGCGGCAGAGCTCGCCGGGTACATGTCCCCGGCAGCCGTCCTCAGCGCCTCGAGCGTCGCCGGCAGCGCTCCGTACAGCTCGGCCGACACCGGCCGCGGATGGCGGCGCTCGGGCTCGGCGACGTCGATCGCGACGATCTCGGCGTCCGCTGCGAACACGGTGCCGAACCCGAGCCGGAAGTCGAGCGGGACCCCGATCACGAGCGCCACGTCGGCCTCGCCCAGCGCCTTGCTGCGGGCGCGGGAGAAGAACAGCTCGTGGTCGGCGGGCAGGCACCCGCGCCCGAGCCCGTTCAGGAACACCGGGATCCGCAACTCCTCGGCCAGCGCCCGCAGCGCGTCCTCGCCACGCCCCCAGTAGAGCCCGGTGCCGGCCATGATCACGGGGCGCTCGGCCTCACGCAGGAGCGCGGCGGCGCCGTCGAGCATTCGCGCGTCCGCCCCCTCGGCGCGCCAGGGCTCGGGCAGCGGCGATGGCGGCTCGGGGTCCTCGGCCTCCATGAACACCTGGTCAAGCGGGAAGTCGATGAACGCCGGGCCCGAGCGCGGCGCGAGCGCGGCGCGCATCGCCTCGTCGATCAGTCCGGGGATCTCGGCGGTCTCGAACGCGGTCGAGGCGAGCTTCGTCAGCGGTCTCACGAACGGCACGTGGTCGATCTCCTGGAGCGACCCCTGCCCCCACCGGAGCTGAGGCGCGCGGCCGCCGAGCACCAGCATTGGAGACGAATTCTGCGAGGCCGACGCGATCGCGCTCATGCCGTTGGTCACGCCCGGGCCGGCGGTCAGCGCGCAGACGCCGATCTGGCGCGTGATCTTGGCCCAGCCCTCGGCCGCGAACGCGGCGGTCTGCTCGTGGCGCACGTCGACCAGCTCGATCCCCTCGGCGCGGCAGCCGTCGTAGATCGAGAACAGGTGCCCGCCTGACAGCGTGAACAGCTTCGTCACGCCGTGCTCCCGCAGCCGCTTGGCGACCAAGCGCCCGCCGTGCAGGCGGGTTGTCGGCTCGGTCTCGGTGGCCATCAGCGGGCACGCTAACACGGCGTTTACCCACGGGCGTAACCTGTTCCGCTCGGGCACCTACCAGTCAGGAGGTTCCAGGGTGAAACCACTGCAGACCCCTTCTCCAGACCACGAGGAGTTCGACCAGATGTGCGCCGAGGTCGACGAGTTCGAGCCGCTGCCGGCGGTCAAGCCCGACAGCCTCACGCGTGAGCAGGGCAGCGAGG
>DATKFF010000682.1:0-2085 GCA_035511595.1 Solirubrobacteraceae bacterium
TCGAAGAAGTTGACGAGCCCCGGAGCGGCGCCGACGAGCAGCGCCGAGGCGGCGGAAATCAGCGCCGCCATCCTTCCCCGCGCGGCGTAGTGGTGGTTGTGCGTATGCGAGGCGACGGCCCAGATCGCCGCGCCGATGAACGCGCCGAGCAGCGCCACCGCCAGCGCCCACGCCTCGGCACCGTTCACGAGCTGCTGGAGCACATTGCTGCCCGGCAGCGCCCTCAAGTTCGGTTGTGCGCTGACAGCGGCCATTAATCGCATCTAGATCTCCCAAATCGAATTGAGTGCTGTTCAGTCGCAACTGACCCTAGCAAGACTCAAATAGATGTGCTAGGTTAGTTTGCCTCAACTTAGACTCAATTAGTCTCGATTCGCGGGAGATGAGACATGGCCACGATGGAATGCGGGCTCGGCGACGTCGGTGAGCTGTACCGGTCCTCCTCCAAGTCGCTCGAGCGGATGGTTCGGTTTGGCGTACAGGCGCCGGAGCCGGTGATCGAGGAGGCTTGTCAGGTCGCGTGGAGCCGCCTGGTGTTCCATCAGCACCGCGTGAATCGGGACACTGCGTTCGGTTGGCTCGTACGGACCGCGAGCCGCGAGGCGATCAGGCTGCTGCGGCGCGGTAGCCGTGAGCTCCCGTTCGACTCCGCGGAGGCCGCAGCGGCGGCTGACAGAGTGATGGTTGAGCCGGGCCCAGACGAGCTAGCCGAGTCCCGGGCCCGCCTGGCGATGCTGTCGCTGCTGCCGCTCCGTCAGCAGCGGCTGCTCTGGCTGCGTGGCCTCGGGCTCAGCTACGACGAGATCGCGCTGCGCGACGGATGCACGAAGCGGACGGTGGAGCGACAGCTGCTGCAGGCAAGAACGGCGCTGCGGGCGGCGGACTAGGCCCTACCGCGCGCGCCCGCGCTTGCGGCGCCGACGCTCGGCCGGCGAGAGCTTGCGGGGCTTGACTGGGCGCTTGGAGCCCGAGCGGCCGCTTTCGGGAGTCGCGTGCGCGTGGCGGACCGGGGCGCGCCGGCGGGCGTCGCGCCAGATGAACATCGAGATCCCGACGATCAGCACGACCGCGCCGATCGCGATGATCAGCACGCTCGAACTGCTGAGGCCGCCGCCGCTCGTCGACGAGGTGGTCGTCGGGTTGATGATCGGCGGCGTGGGCGTCGTCGGGACGCTCCCGCCCGGTTGCGGCAGACCGGGGGCGAGCGGATTCGAGCCCGCCGCCAGCGCCGCGGCCGGGAGCGCGAGCGCCACCGCGAGCGAGACCGTCAGAAGCTGTGCTGCCTGGCGCCCGCGCACGCGACCGCTCCTACGCGAGCGGCTGCTCCATCGCGGGCGTCTCGGGAGCCTTCACGTACGGCTGCTGCTCCTCGACGTCCTCTTCGTGGTACACGCTCTCCGCGTTGACCGCCCAGATGTCGTGGTCGGCGCCCTCGAGGATGTTCTCGACCGCGCGCATCGCGGTCAGCATCGAGTGATCGGAGTTGTTGTAGCGGTGCAGGCCGTTGCGCCCGACCTGGATCAGGTTGGGGATCTTGTCGAGCCAGCCGCGGATCGCCGTGACGCGCTCGGCGTACTCGGCGTCGTACATCGGATATGCCTTGTGGACCCGGACGACGAACCCGATCTTGACCTTGTCGGCGCGCGCCAGGCCGAGCTGCTGGATCTCCCGCGTGGCCATCGCGACGAGGTCGTCGTCGTCCATGCTCCAGAGCTCGTCGCCTTCGAAGCAGAAGTACTCCATCCCGATCGACGCGTCGGTGTCGTTGGGCACCATCCACGGGCTCCACGAGCGGAAGTTCTGGATCCGCCCGACCTCGACCGACGGGTCGTGGATGTAGATCCAGTTGTCCGGGAAGATGTCCTCGCCCTCGATCACCAGCAGGACCGTAAGGAAGTCGCGGTAGCGCAGGCCGCGCGCGGCGTCACGCACGTCGACCGGCGCCTCCGGCTCGGCGATGCCGACCGTGGTGCGCAGCGGCAACGATGAGACCACGTGGGACGGCGTCAGCACCTGGCCGTCGGCGTGGACCTCGATGACCTTGCCGTTGCCATCCGTCACCAGCTTGGTGACCGCGGCGTTCAT
>DATKFF010000683.1:0-3780 GCA_035511595.1 Solirubrobacteraceae bacterium
CGGCGCCATGAACGTGTACTCGATCGTCCCCTCCCATCGCTCCCACGCGACGGTTTCGGTGAGGGTCTCGAAGATGATCCCCAGGTAGGACCAGATCACGGCGCCGATCAGCAGCGAGGACGTCACCCGGTCGACGTTCAGGTGACCGCCCGTCGCCTGGACCCCCTTGGCGATGAACACGATCGTCAGCGTGTTGGCCACCGTCCAGACGAAGTACGCCAACTCCCACCAGCCGTAGCGCTTGATCAGGTATGCGTTGCGCTCGACGACGCCGCCGAGTCCGATCAGCTGCGCGCGCAACTGTTGCCGGGTCGCGCTCACGTGGTCACCTCCTCCTGGTCCTCGTCGAGGGCGATCCCGGTCGCCGTCAGGAACGCGTCCTCCAAACTCGAGCCGCCGTACCGCGCCACGAGATCGTCGGCCGGTTCGAGCGCCAGCAGCCGGCCGGCGTGCAGGATCCCCACCCGCTCGGCGAGGGCCTCGGCCTCCGCGAGATCGTGCGTGCAGAGCAGGATCGTCGTGTCGTGCAGCCCACGCATCTCACGCACGAACCGCTGGACCTCACGCTTGGAGCGCGGGTCAAGCCCGGTCGTCGGCTCGTCGAGCAGCAGCACTACCGGCGAGGTGAGCAGCGCGCGCGCCAGCGCCACCTTCTGCTGCATCCCGCGGCTGAGGTCCGCCATCGGCTCTGACGCGCGCGAGGTCGGAAACCCGACCTGCTCGAGGATCTCAGGGATCCGGGTACGCGTGACGCCCGGCGTCAACCCGTAGAACCGGGCGGCATAGGAGAGGTTCTCGAAGGCCGACATGCGCTTGAAGAACGACGCCTCCACGGACACTCGGTTGACCAGCCGCCGGACCGCGGCCGCGTCGCGCACCACGTCGTGTCCGAACACCAGGGCGGTGCCGGCTTCCGGAAGCAGCAGCGTCGACAGCGCCCTGACCAACGTCGACTTGCCGGAGCCGTTCTGACCGAGGATCGCGACGCACTCCCGCCGCTCGATCGTGAACGACACGTCTGACAGGGCGGTGACGTCGGATCGCCGCCGCCCGCGGCGGCGCGAAAAGCGCTTCTCCAGATGGGATACCTCAACTGCGAACAACTTGCTGCTCCTCGACATCGCGAGTGACCGGGAACCGACGGCCGAGGCGGCGCTCGGCCAAGTGGAGTGTGAGGTCACCCAATGAGGAGCATCGTGCGGCCAGCCTAGCACGGCCGTCACGACATTTGGTAACTAGGCGTTATCGAGTTACGGTGACTTGGTCACCAACGAAGGAGGCGGCAAATGCGGCAAATGTCACACCGTGGTCGGAGTTCCGTCCGGCGGGGGAAGCCCGCCGCGTTCCCCGCCGCATCGGCCGGGGCGCTCGCCGTGGGCGCGCTCGCACTCGGTGCAACTGCGGTCGGCGCGCTGGCGATCGGGCGGCTCGCGATCGTCCGGGGCGTGATCCGCAAGCTCGAGATCGGCGAGCTGAGCGTGCACCGGCTGACGGTCGACGAGCTCGTGGTGCGTGAGCGGCCCGCGGCTTGACGCGGCGGCCCGGTGCGATCAGGATCGGGTCATGACAATCGACGCAACCGAGCAGGCACGCATGATCCGCGACGGGGAGGCCTCGCCCGCGGAGCTGGTCGATGACGCGATCGAGCGCCTCGAGCGACTGAACCCGCAGCTGAACGCGGTTATCCATCCGCTGCTCGAGGAGGCACGTGAGGCCGCCGCGGGTGAGCTCCCGGACGGCCCCTTCCGCGGCGTGCCGTACCTCGTCAAGGACCTCTCCTGCTACATGGCCGGCGCCCCGGTGCACGAAGGGATGCGCGCGCTGAAGGACGCCGGCTACCGCGCCGATCACGACATGTGGATCACACAGCGCCTTCGACGTGCGGGGTTCGTGATCCTCGGCCGGACGAACACGCCGGAGCTTGGGATCCTGCCGACGACCGAGCCGGTCGCGTACGGGCCGACCCACAACCCATGGAACCTCGATCACTCGACCGGCGGATCGAGCGGCGGCTCGGCGGCCTCAGTCGCGGCGGGAATCGTCGCGGCCGCACACGCAAACGACGGCGGCGGGTCGATCCGGATCCCCGCCAGTCACTGCGGCCTCGTCGGGCTCAAGCCGACCCGCGCGCGGGTGACGCTCGGCCCCGATTTCGGTGATGTCCTCTACGGGCTCGTGATCGAGCTCGCGGTTACGAGAAGCGTGCGCGACGCGGCCGCGATCCTCGACGCGATCCACGGACCAGGGCCCGGCGACCCGTACGCGGCGCCGCCGCCCGCACGGCCGTACATCGAGGAGCTCGGCGCCGACCCCGGGCGCCTGCGGATCGGTCTGATGACGACGCCGCCTGGAGGCCAGTTCGAAACGCACGCCGAGTGTGTGGCCGCGGCCGAGAGCGCGGCCGCGGCGCTCGAGGAGCTCGGCCACCACGTCGAGCGCTCGCACCCGAGCGAGCTCGACGACCCCAACCAGGTGCCGGATTTCCTCGTGCGCTGGACCGCGGGGGTCGACTGGAACATGAAGTACTGGGGTGCCAAGATCAACCGGGACCTGGGCGCCGACGACGTCGAGCCGTGCACGTGGGCGCTCGCCGAGCAGGGCCGTGCCCACTCGGCCGCCGACCTGCTCCGCGCGACCGAAAAGGCGCAGGCATCGAGCCGGCGTGTGGCGGCGTGGTGGGCCGAGGACGGCTACGACCTGCTGCTGACGCCGACCTGCGCTGAGCCCCCGCCGCGGTTGGGCGAGTTCGACGCCCCGCCCGACAATCCGCTCGCGCCGATCCTGCGCTCGATCCCGTTCGCGACCTTCACCGCCGGCTTCAACACGACTGGCCAGCCGGCGATCTCACTGCCCCTGCACTTGACTCCGGAAGGCCTCCCGGTCGGCGTGCAGCTGGTGGCCGCGTTCGGCCGCGAGGACCTGCTGCTGCGGGTCGCGAGCCAGCTCGAGCAGTCGCGTCCGTGGGCCGACCGCAACCCGCCGCTGCACGCCTCGCGGGAACCGACCGCTCGGGGCGCCGCGTAGGCGGCGAGCCGGCTGGAGGACCCTTCAGCCGGCGCGTTCGGCGGAGGCCAGGCCGCGCCGCGCGAAGGCGGCAAATATCGCGGTCGCGACCGCGAGCCCCCCGAACGCGACCGCCACCTTGACGGGCGTCCCGGCCAGCAGGCCGCGGCCGGCCTCGAGCACCGCGGTCACCGGGTTGAGATTGGCGACGTCGTGGATCCAGCCCGTCAACAGCGACAGCGGCACGTACACCGGGGCGAGGAACAGCAGCACGAACACCGGCATCTGGATCAGCGCGCCGGCCTGCTCGGTGCGCAGGAACATTGCCACCCCGCACGCCCACAGCGCGGCGACCAGGTTCAGCACGACGCCGAGCCCCAGCAGCCCGAACAGGTCGATCCCGCTGCCGTAAACGTTCATGCCGGCGATCACCGCGGCGATCGTGACGACCGTGCCGGTGAGCGCCCAGCGCAGCAGCGCCCCGACGACGTAGCCAGCGATGATCCCGCTGCGCCGCGGCGCGCTCAGCATCAGACGGCGCGCGAAGCCTGAGTCGAAGTCGCGCGCGATCGCAAAGCCCGTGAAGACCCCGCCGAACGCCGCCGACTGCAGGAACACGAACACAAACTGGAACGACGTGTAGCCGGGCGGGTAATGGAAGTTCGGGAGGTCGCTGATGCGTGAGAGGCCGCCGGCGAACGCGATCAGGAAGAACAGCGGGAAGATCAGCGACGGGACGAGCACAGCCGGGTTGACCAGCGTGTTGTGGATCGAGCG
>DATKFF010000684.1:0-4699 GCA_035511595.1 Solirubrobacteraceae bacterium
AAGCGCCACCACCGACGGGGGTGTCGGTGCGATCCGCGCGATCGAGGAGGCCGGTGGACTTGGGGGCTCAAAGCTCGTGGTGCTGTCCGACGTCCGCACGCCGTTCGAGGCGGCGGCGCGCGTCTACGGACCGCAGAAGGGCGCCGGCAGCGACGACGTGCGCCGGCTCACCCGCCGCCTGCACGCCCTCGCCAGGGGCTTTGACCGTGACCCGCGCGGGCTCCCGATGACCGGCGCCGCAGGCGGGCTGTCCGGCGGCCTGTGGGCGCGGTTCGGGGCGACCCTCGTCCCGGGCGCGGCGTTCGTGCTCGACCTGCTCGACTTCGACCGGCGGATGCGCGCCGCCCGCGCGGTCGTCACCGGCGAGGGGCGGCTCGACGAGCAGAGCCTCGCGGGCAAGGCGGTGTCCGAGGTCGCCACCCGCGCGCGGCAGTCGGGGGTGCCCTGCCACGCGATCGTCGGCGAGCGCCGGCTCGACGCGTTCGGCGCGCGGATCCTCGACCTGCAGGCGATCCTCGAGGCGGGGACGCCCGCACGGCTGAAGAATGCGGGGCGCCGGCTGGCCGCGCTGATCTGATCGGCATTTCAGTTGTGAGCGAACGCCTTGCGCCCCTCGCTCGGCAGCGGCGCGTCGAGCGACTGCAGGAACTCGGTCTGCTCACGCATGTGCTCGAGCAGGCGGTCGGCCATCTCCCGCGTCATGCCCGCCCGCACGACGATCCGCAGCACCGCCAGATCCGTGAGGTTCTCCGGGAAGGTGTAAGCGGGGATCAGCCAGCCGCGCTGGCGCATCCGGTCCGAGACGTCGAACACCGTGTAGTTCTCGACGCCGGCGCGCAGCCGGAACGCGAACACCGGTAGCTCCCTGCCCTCGGAGATCAGCTCGTAGGGCCCCATCTCGGCGATGCTCGAGGAGAGCTTCATCGCGACGTCCTGGGCGCCCCGCATGATCTCGGCGTAGCCCTCCTTTCCGAGGCTGCAGAGCATGTAGTACTGGGCGACCACCTCGCTTCCCGGCCGTGAGAAGTTCAGCGAGAACGTCGGGATGTTGCCGCCGAGGTAGTTGACGTCGAACACCAGCTCCTTCGGCAGCGCGTCCTTGTTGCGCCACACGGCCCAGCCGACGCCCGGATAGATGAGGCCGTACTTGTGCCCGGAGGCGTTGATCGACTGGACTCGCGGGACCCGGAAGTCCCACTCGAGCTCGGGCTGGATGAACGGCGCGATGAACCCGCCGGAGGCGGCGTCGACGTGGATCGGGATGTCGAGGCCGCGGTCTGACTCGAGCCGGTCGAGCGCCAGTGCGATCTCCTTGACCGGCTCGTAGCTTCCGTCGAACGTCGAGCCGAGGATCGCGACAACGCCGATCGTGTTCTCATCGCAAACCGCGACGGCTTCCTCGGCGCCGAGGTGATACCGCCCCGCCTCGACCGGCACCTTGCGGGCCTCGACGTCCCAGTAGCGGCAGAACTTCTCCCAGCAGACCTGCACGTTGGCGCCCATCACGAGGTTCGGACGGTCGGTCGGCTTGCCCGCGTCCTGCATCCGCTTTCGCCACCGCCACTTCATCGCCATCCCGCCCAACATGCAGGCCTCGCTCGAACCCGTCGTCGAAGTGCCGGTGGCGTGCTCGTCCTCCGGCGAGCCCCACAGGTCCGAGAGCATGTTCACGCAGTGCGACTCGATCGCCGCCGTCTGGGGGTACTCGTCCTTGTCGATGATGTTCTTGTTGGCCGTGTCGGCCATGATCTTTGCGCCGAGCGTCGGCATCCAGGTCGTGACGAAGGTCGCGAGGTTGAGCCTCGCCTGTCCGTCCAGCAGCAGCTCGCTCGTGATCAGCTCGTGCGTGAGCTCGCCGCCAACCCCCTTGGCCGGGATCTTGTGCGTCGGCAACTCCCGGGTGAAGGTCTGATCGGCCTGCCGGCTCAGTGGCATGAACTCTCCTAGCTCGTCGAGGGTCTGGCGCATCATCTCGCACCGGGTTCTACCCCGATACCGCCAGTAGGACGTAGCCGTCGCGATTCCAGGCGTGCCGTCATGGAGTGCCTGCAAAGCGCAAGTTTGGACACTTGGCCAGTGCCGCGGGCGAGGCGCCCCGGTTAGCGTCTCGTCATGCCTGCGCGCCTGCCGCAGATCGTTGCGTTCGGGGGTGGTGGCTTCTCGATGGAGTGGGGCAACACGCTGCTTGACGATCACGTCCTGGGGCTGACCGGAGTCGACCGTCCACGCGTCTGTTTCCTGCCCACCGCCAGCGGTGACGCGGACCACTACGTCGTCCGGTTCTACCGGGCGTTTCCGGCGTCCCGGTGCGAGCCGTCGCACATCTCGCTGTTCCGCCGTGAGACCGGGGTCGGCGACCCACGCGCGCACCTGCTCTCGCAGGACCTGATCTACGTCGGCGGCGGCAGCCTCGTGTCGCTGCTCGGCACCTGGCGCGCGCACGGGCTCGACCTGGCCCTGCACGAGGCCTGGCGGTCAGGGGTGGTCCTGTGCGGAGGCTCGGCCGGGTCGCTGTGCTGGTTTGCGCAGGCGGTGAGCGCGTTCCACGAGGGTCCGCCGACACGGATCGACGCTCTGGGTTTCCTTCCGTGGAGCAACGCCGTCCACTACGACGAGGAGACCGGTCGGCGCAACGCCTTCCTGGACGCCGTGGCCGAGGGTTTCCCACCGGGCTTCGGCGTCGGCGACGGGGCCGCGCTTCATTTCGTCGGCACCGAGCTCGCCGAGGTGGTCAGCTCGCGTCCGGGTGCCCGCGCGGTGTATGTGGGCCCGGATGTGACAGGCGGGGTCTCGGAGCGCGACCTTCCGGTGCGATACCTCGGGGAGCCCGCCGCCGTCGCGGCCGGGTGCCTCGCGCCGGCTCCGGCCGGCCACGCGCTCGCCGCGTGACGCCGGCCGAGTCGAGTCGGACTCGTGCGTGGCGCGCGCCCGCGCCATCATTGAGGGCGATGTCGTCTCGATCTGCCCGGCGCCGGATCCTCGCGATGGGCGGCGGCGGGTTCACGATGCCCGACCGCAGCCCGGCGCTCGACGAGCTCGTGCTGTCGCTGACCGGCAAGCCGGTGCCCAAGATCTGCTTCCTGCCGACCGCCAGCGGCGACCAGCGTGATCAGGCGATGCGCTTTCACGAGCGCTTCAGCGCGTGGCCGTGCGAGCCGTCGGTGCTGTGGCTGTTCCATCTCGCGCGTGACCGGATCGACCCGGTCGAGCACCTGCTTGCCCAGGACGCGATCTACGTCGGCGGTGGGTCGATGAGAAACATGCTCGCGATCTGGCGCGAGCACGGGATCGACGGCGCGATGCGCGTGGCGTGGGAGAGCGGCGTCGTGCTGGCGGGCTTGAGCGCGGGAGCGATGTGCTGGTTCGAGGGCGGGGTGAGCGAGAGCGGCGGCCGGGCGCAGGCCGCGGCGGGGCTCGGCCTGCTCGCCGGGAGCCTGTCGGTGCACATGGACTCGGAGCCGGAGCGGCTGCCGGTCTACCGGTCGGCCGTCGCGGGCGGCGAGCTGCCGCCGGGCTACGCCGCCGATGACTGCGCGGCGGTGCTGTTCGACGGCACGGACCTAGTCGAGTGCGTCAGCTCCCGTGACGGAGCGCGTGTGGTCCGTGTCCGTCCCGACGGGAGCGGCGGCGTGTACGAGACCGAGCTGCCGGTCAGGCTGCTCCCCGGCTCGCTCCCGGCCGGCCGCCAGACGACGGACTCCGAGGCGGTCGCCGAGCTCCGCGCGCTGCGGGCGGGGCGCCATCGCTGGGAGTAACGGGGCACCCCGGGCAGGGCTCGACGGTACGCCGAGGTCCACAGCGGGTAGCGCTAGGGGCACATGTCCAACCTGAAGGAGGAGCGACCGACATGGCCAAGACCAAGCAAGACGACGAGCTGTTTCGCCGCCTGCGCGCCACCGGCCTGCGTAAGCGGACCGCCAAGATGATCTCCGGCGCCACCGACGGCCGCCGTACGCCGGGCAAGGAGGTACGGCAGACGTTCACGGAGCTGAAGCGGCTTCTGAGCGAGGCCGAGGATCGCGTCTCAGGCGGACCCGCCAAGCGCAAGGCCGCCGCCCACAAGGCGGCCGACACCCGCAAGCGGAACGCCACGCGGCGCAGCACCGCGGCCAAGAAGGCCGCGCGTACGCGCGCGACGGCTAGCTAGGCTCGACTTGAATCGAAGCGGTGCTCCCGCTCACGCGCCGGTTCCCGGCGGCGGCTGGCAACCCATGTCGATCAGGTACCGGACGAACGCCGTGCGGTCGCGGTCGGGATGGAACGGGTCGATGCCCTCCCTGAGAAGCGCAGCGACCCGCTCGAGATCGAACAGCAGCGCGAGCTTGCCCGGCGGGTCGTCCCCCTCGCCCGAGTCGTAGCGGGAGACCCACGCCGCGAGCGCGGCCAGAGCCTCGACCTGGATCTCGTCCTCCCACCAGCCGGAGCGCAGCGATAGCCGGTACCGAGCCCGCACAGCGCACGCATCCGTCCACAGCGGCTCGAACCACAGCCACCGCTCGCGCGGATAGAGGCCACGCCAGTCGAGCGGCCATCGCGGTGACGAGGCGCCGGACAAGTCATCCTCGGGCCCCTCATGCCGGTCTTCGTCGAACTCCGGCCAGCTCATCGTGCGGCCGCCAGCCGGCGAAGTCGCCGGTCCTCGAACCACATCCGTAGGCGCACCCTCACCGGCGCGATCCGCCCGTAGATCAGCAGCGCA
>DATKFF010000685.1:0-3276 GCA_035511595.1 Solirubrobacteraceae bacterium
GCCGGAGCGTGAGATTGTCCCGTCGCTGAGCGCGACCGTCATCCCGAGGATCAGGTCGCGGGCCGCGCCGTACCGGTGACGGAGCGGCCCCGAGTCGCCGCTCGCGAGGATCCCGCCGACCGTCGCCAGGTGCTCGGGCCCGAGGAACGGGTCAAGCGCCAGCATCTGGCCCGCGCTCGCGAACTGCCGCTGGGCGCGCGCCAGCGGCACGCCGGCCTCCAGCACGGCGGTCAGGTCGCCGGCGTTGTGCTCGACGATCCGGTCAAGGCTCTCCGTTCGGATCTCGAGCTCCGCGTCGGCCGGCGCCGGCGTCCAGCCGCGCTTGGTGCCGGCGCCCTGGATGCGGACCGAGTGCCCATCGCCGGCCGCCTGCGACAGCGCGGCACGCGCCTCCTCGAAGCTCGCGGGCGACAGCTGCCGGGACATCGCTAGAACCTCGTCGCGACGCCGGCTCGCTCGAGCGGGTGCTCGCGGTAGGGCCCGGGGACCTCGCCGCACAGGCGTGGCGTCGGCATCACCTTTCCCGGGTTAGCCAGACCGTGCGGGTCAAACGCGCAGCGCAGCCGCTGGAACCCGTCGAGGTCGGCCTCCGAGAACATCGCCGGCATGTAGGCCTTCTTGTCGACACCGACGCCGTGCTCGCCGGTGATCGACCCGCCGGCCTCGACGCACGTCTTGACGATCAGACCCGCGAGCTCCTCCGCCCGCGCGGGCTCGCCCTCACGGGCGGAGTCGTAGCAGACGAGCGGGTGCAGGTTCCCGTCGCCGGCGTGAAACACGTTTGCGACCTGCAGTCCGTACTCCGAGGCGAGCTCGTCGATCCGGCGGAGCACCTCGGACAGCCGCGTCCGCGGGATCACGCCGTCCTGCACGTAATAGGCGGGCGCGACCCGTCCCATCGCGGCGAACGCCGCCTTGCGCGCCCGCCAGATCAGCTCGCGCTCCTGCTCGGAGCGGGCGACTCGGATGTCGATCAGCCCCGGGCGGCGACACAGCTCGCTCACCTCCTCGAAGCGCGCGTCGCACTCGTGCTCAGGTCCGTCCAGCTCGACCAGCAGCGCGGCGCCGGCGTCAAGGCGGTAGCCGACCCCGGTCGCCTCCTCGGCCGCCCTGATCGCGAGCCGGTCCATCATCTCGATCGCGCCGGGGACGATCCCGGCGGCGACGATCGCGCTGACCGTCTCGCCGGCGTGGGAGGTTTCGTCGAAGAAGGCGACCAGCGTGCGCACCGATTCGGGACGCGGCACGACGCGCAGCGTGATCCTGGTGGCGACCCCGAGCGTCCCCTCCGACCCCACGAACGCGCCGAGCAGGTCGTAGCCGGGGGCGTCACGCTCCAGCTCGACCACCGATCCGTCGGTCAGCACCAGCTCGAGCCCGGTCACGTAATTGGTCGTGAAGCCGTACTTGAAGCAGTGCGCGCCGCCCGAGTTCTCGGCGATGTTCCCGCCGATTGAGCACACGATCTGGCTCGAGGGGTCGGGGGGATAGAAATGAGTCGGGGCGACGGCGCGGGAGATCGCCAGGTTCGTGACCCCCGGCTCCGCCACCACGCGCGCGTCGTCGAGCTCGACCGACAGGATCCGCCGCATTCGGGCGAGGACGATCAGGATCCCCTCGGCGACCGGGAGGGCCCCACCCGAGAGCCCGGTTCCCGACCCCCGCGCGACCCACGGAACCCCGGCCTCGAAGCACGCCCGCACGACCTCCTGGACCTCCGCGCCAGAACCCGGCAGCACCGCCGCGAGCGGCGTCTGGCGGTAGTGCGCCAACCCGTCCGAGCGGTAGGTCGCCAGCGCGTCCGGATGCGTCAGCACCTGCTCGGCGCCGCAGATCTCCACCAAGCGGCCCACGAGTTCGGCGCCGGAATCCATCCCGCCGAAGTATCGCCTACCGCTCAGCCGACGGTGATCTGCACGCTGCGGCTGTAGGCCGCGTGCAGGTGCAGCGGATCGACGTATCCGAGCAGCGCGTCGAGGTACATCAGGCGGATCGTGCCGCTACCGGGGAACTGCACGTGGACGTCGAAGTAGCAGCTCGATCCCGTCCCCGTGAGCGTCACCGTTTGGAGCGTTTTGAACGCTCCGCGTGAACCGGGCTGCAGCTGGATCGAGACCGCCTGCGCTAGCCCGGTGTCGAGGATCACGTAGCGGGCCGGACGGACGCAGCCCCACACCTCGAGCCGATGTCCGGACTGCTCATGCGTCTGCGGGAGGTAGAGCGGGAGCTGCCAGGCCGCGTAGGTCGCCTTCGGGCTGCCGTTGAAGTTGAGCAGACCGCTCGCGTAGCCACCGTAATCGTTGCCACGGTTCGCCGGCTGCACGTCCTGCAGCAGGAACTGGAAGAAGGACGCGATCCGGGGATCACGCCAGGAGATGTACTCGGCCCAGTTCAGGTAGTAGGCGGCGGTCGCCTGCGAGACGTACAGCTCGCGCGTCTTCGAGGTCGGGTCCGGGCTGCGCTTCGGCGGGTCGGTGAGGTAACCGAACTCGGTGTCCCAGATCGGATAGCGCGTCCTCGATCCGTACACGCGCTCGAGCCGGTCGAGCCCGCGCTCCAGGTTGCCCACCTGGGCGAGCGAGGCGAAGTCGGGGCTCGCGTCCTGCTCGTCGTTGGGCGGGTACCAGCGCATGTACATGTGATCGGACACCCCGCTGGCGGCGAACAGGCCGGGATTCTGGGCGCGGAAGCTCCGCGCGCCGGCCCCGTTCGTGGGACAGCCACGGATCGCCGCCGCGGCTCCGAGGAGCGGGCGGTAGCTGGAATCGACGCAGAACATCGCCCGCAGGAACACGAGCGGGGCCATGCCCGCGAACACGCCCCACTGGCTGCCGGTGTTTCGCGGCGCCAGCTCGCCCCACACGAAGGTGTCGGCGCCGTGTCCGGTCTGGTGCAGCGCGCGCCAGGCGGCGTCGACCATGTTGCGATACATCCGCGGGCTGTTCTCGACCGTGAGCGCGCCCGGGACGCCCTGCGGGGCGAGGCTGGGGCCGTAGTCGGGCTCGTTCCAGACCGACCAGAACGAGACCCGCGGGAGATCGTTGCGGTCGTGGACGGTGCGTTTGCGCCTCGGGTCGTAGTTACCGCTGTATCGGACGCCGAGCGCGTGCACGAACGCCCCGTACATGCTCGCGGAAGGCTCCCAGTTCGGATTGGTGTTGCCCCGCGGCCTGCCCGTGCCGAGCGCCCACAGCGGTGCGCCACCGGTCACGTCGAAGTCGAGCGCGATCCCCTCGGTATCGGCAGCCTGGACGATCTGATCCCAGATCGCCCAGT
>DATKFF010000686.1:0-2905 GCA_035511595.1 Solirubrobacteraceae bacterium
CCGACGCGGTGGGTAACCCGCCGGCTGCTGACCGCGTTCGGGCGCCGTGGGCTGATGCGGCTGATCCGCGCGCACGACCCCGACCTGATCGTCTCGACGTACCCGGGCGTCACCGCGGTGCTCGGCGAGCTTCGCCACCGAAGGCGGTTGAACGTTCCGTGCTACTCGTCCATCACCGACCTGGCCGGCTTGTACTTCTGGGCTCACCGGGGGATCGACCTGCACTTCATCACCCACCCCGAGTCGGCCGAGGAGGTCGAGAGGATCGCCGGGCCCGGGAGCGTCCGCTGGGCCAAGCCGCCGACCTCGCCGTCGTTCCTGGCCGCGCGCTCACGCGCCGACGCCCGCCGGGCGCTCGGACTCCCCGGCGAGGGCAAGGTGATCTCCATCTCTGGTGGCGGCTGGGGCGTCGGCGACCTGCTCGGCGCCACGCGCGCCGCGCTGGCCGCGGTCCCAGACGCGACGGTGCTCTGCCTGTGCGGGCGCAACGACAAGCTCCGCGAGCGGGTCACGAAGCGTCTCGGCGGCGACCCGCGGCTACGGGTGATGGGCTTCACCGACCGAATGGGCGACATCCTGGCGGCGAGCGACGCGCTGATCCACTCGAGCGCGGGCCTGACCGTGCTCGAGGCGATCATCCGCGGCTGCCCGGTGATCTCATACGGGTTCGGCTATGGCCATGTGCGGGCCTCGAACCGCGCGCTCGAGCGCTTCGGGCTCGCCCAGGTCGTGCTCGCCGAGCAGGACATCCCGCCGGCGCTGGAGCGGGCGCTCGGCCATCGCCCGGACCCGGACCCCTCGTTTGCGCGGCGTCCCTCGACGGCGTCGCTGATCCTGTCCGACGAGCGCCGGGCGCGGCAGGTTCCGGCGTGGCGCCGGCGCACCGCGCGCGCGGCGATAACCGCGGCGGCGACGGTTGCGATCGCGGCGTGGACGCTCACCACCGGCGCCTCCTACAGCCTCGTCTCGCACTTCGCCCACATCCGGCCCGTGACCGCCGTCCAGACCAGCCGCCCCGAGGTGGGGGTGCTCGTCGACGCTCCGGCGGCCGAGGTACCGGCGGTCGCGAGTTACCTGTCGACCGACGGCGTCCACGCCACGTTCGCGCTGGGCAGCGCGCCGACGGCGGCCGATATGAGCCTGTTCGCCTACGGAGACCAGGCGATCCCGCGGCTGAACGGCGGCGGACTCGTGCGCTGGCTCGAGACCGGCGATCAGCTGCACCGCCTGGTCACCCCGCTCGGCTTCCATCACCACTTCGTCTATTCCTCCAGCGGCCCGAGCCTGGGGCAGTGGTGGGTCGCCCACCAATCCGGCGGCCGACTGGTCGCCGGCGCTGTCCGGCTCGATGACCCGACCGATACGGCCCGCCTGCACCCCGGCGAGGTCGTCGAGCTGAGCGTCTCGAGCGCGGCGGACGCCGCCGCGCTGATCGACAGGCTCCGCCTGGAGCTGTCGACCTACCACCTCAGCGCGGTCCCGGTCGGCCGGCTGATGCGCGACGCGGGGGTCTCGGTCTAGAGGGCTATTTGCGAGCCCAGGCGTCGCGCGGGTTGGTGAGCGGCGTCAGCGTCGGCTCGATCTCGTCGCGCAGGTGCTCGTACTGCGGTGTCAGCGAGAGCTTCTCCCCGAGGCTGTCGAGCGGCTCGTCGACGGTGAACCCAGGGCCGATCGTCGCGATCTCGAACAGCACGCCCGAGGGCTCACGGAAGTAGATCGAGCGGAAGTAGTGGCGGTCGATGATCGGTGTGGCACGGACGCCCTGCTCCACCAGCCGGTCGTGCCACGCCTCCTGATCCTCGGGCTGGGAGGCCCAGGCGACGTGATGGACCGAGCCCGCGCCCTGTACCCCGCGCTCGGCGGGCGGCGGGTCGTACAGGTAGAAGCCGCCGCGGTGGTCCCCGCGCAGCTCGTACGCCCCGGTCTGCGCCGGGCCGTGGGGCACTGGGACGAATCCGATCGTGTCCTCGAGCAGCGCGCGGCTGCGCTCGGGATCGACCGCGTACGCGCGCACCGCGTGAAACCCCTGGATCGCGAGCTCGGGGGGAATCTCCGGGTCCGCGGCGATCAGCGGCTCGTCGGTCATCTCCACGACCCGCAGCTCGTGCGTCAGGCCTTCGGGATCGTCGAACACGACGCTGTCGTCGTGGCGCGCCACGTCGCAGCCGCGGCTGGAGAGCCGCTCCTCCCAGAAGTCGAGCGCCTTGGGGTCCCTCAGCCGCCACACGACCCGGTGGATCATCCCGGCCCCTGGGCGCCCGCGCGGGACGCCCGGGTACTCGAAGAAGGTGATGTCGGACCCCGGGTCGCCGGTCTCGTCCGCGTAGAACAGGTGGTAGACGGAGGTGTCGTCCTGGTTGACCGACTTCTTGACGAGCCGCAGCCCGAGCACCCCGGCATAGAAGTCGACATTCGCTTGAGCATCGGCGGTGATCGCTGTGACGTGGTGGATGCCTTCGAGCTTCACCGCTTGCTCCTCAGTTTGTCGTTACCAGTGCACTCCGGGAGTGGCCCGCACGAACGCGCGCTGCTCGGCGGACGGCTCTTCGTTCTCGGAATTGGCGCCGTCGCCCCTGTTGCGATCGCCCTCGGGGAACAGCAGGTAGGCCTGGTTGGCGACCAGGTCCTGCGCGCCGGGCGCGATCGCGTAGGTGATCTGTCCGATCGTGCCCATCGCCGTCGCCATCCGCTTGGGCCGCTTGCGGATCGCGTCGGTGATCATGTTCGCGGCCTCCTCGGGGCTAAGTGTGGGGAAGCGGTCGTACATCTTTGTCGGCGCGATCATCGGCGTCCGCACCAGCGGCATGTAGATCGTCGTCACGTGCACGCCGTCGCCGATCACCTCGGGCGCCATCGACCGTGAGAACGCGTCGAGCGCCGCCTTCGAGGCCACGTATGCGGCGAA
>DATKFF010000687.1:0-3087 GCA_035511595.1 Solirubrobacteraceae bacterium
AAGGGCTTGGCGGCGACGTTCGCTGACACGTGCGTGTATGACGAGCTGGCTACCCACCGCCATCTGGAAGGCCAGGAAGCGATCGTGGAAGCCAACCGTGGTTGGAAGGAAGCATTCCCGGATGCCCAGGGGCGGATCGAGAGGGCGATGGCTGACAACGGCACGGTTACGCTGGAACTCACATGGGAGGGCACCCAGTCCGGGCCGCTCCACATGCCAACCGGCGACATCGCCCCGTCCAATCGCCGGATCAGCCTCAAAGCCGCGCAGGTGTTCGAGATTGAAGGGGAGCGCATCCGCGAGGCGCATCACTACTTCGATCTGACGAGCTTGCTGCAGCAGATCGGCGCCACCGGTTAATAACAACCCGGGTCGAACGCTCTAGCCCCGGCTCCGGATCCCGTATCCGGAGCCGGTGCTCAACCGATCTAACGATCTGAGGCTCACCGCGCGGCTCGACCTGGTGACTGCCTTGGCGGCTGCGCCATCGCCTCGCAACTCGCACATGATCGCCGGTGGCCCTGCCAAGCGGAAACCAGCACAATGAACGTCAAAAGCTGATGGAGTTTCCGGCAAGCGAGGAGGAGGTTATGGAGCCCGCGATAGGTGAACTGGATGCCGACGCTGTCGAGTTCCTCGAGCGCTGTCATGGCGCCCTCAGGCAGCACACCGGTGGTAATCCGCGCCCCTACCTCGAGTTGTGGTCTCACGCTGAAGACGTTTCGCTCATGCGAGGCGTTGGCGGTCACCAGGTTGGGATCGCCGCGGTGAGCGAGCTCCTGACCGCCGCGGCCAAAACGCTCAACTACACGACCTGGAGCGCAGAGAACCTCGTCGCCTACTTCGACGATACGCTCGGTTTCACGGTCGAGCTCGAGCGGCTCACTCGGCAAATCGACGGTGAGACGGAAGAGATGTCGCTAAGAGCAACGTCCGTCTACCGTCGAGAGGACGGCGCCTGGAAGGTCATCCACCGTCACGGTGACAGCCTCATGACGGTTGAGATCGATCCCGAGGGCAGACGCTGAGCCCCTGCTCCTCAGGATGAAGACACCGGCTGCCGCGTGCGCCGGCAGGACTCCGGTCAGCACGTCCGCGCAAGCGTCAGCGCACCGGCTCGGACGTGAAGAGACTTCGCCTGCGCCCCCGCCGCGCGAGAGCGCCTCACTCGTCGCTCGGTGGCGCCGCTACACCGGTACCGACGTAACGGTCGCAAGCAAGCACGGTGGCGTCGCTTTCGCATTTTGAGATGCCGCCGACCGGCCGAGCGCAATGGCGACGATCGGACCGCCGGTTCGGACTGCTCGTCGCCACTTTCGGATAGGTGCCGCGAGTCTCGAGATTGGGCCAGGAGCATGTCTCTCGGGGACCGGTCGTGCGGGTGGTGTGACTTCTGCGTCCGTGTCCGGCCGCTCGCTGCCGTGGCGTTCGCGGCAAACAGCGCACGTCCGCTGGCCGCGCCATGGACCCTCGATCGGCGGGCTTGACTCTCCCCCAAGGGGAGGTCACAGACTGTCGAACATGAGCCAGCTCGCATCGAGTCTCCAGTGGCGGACCGAGACCGCGTCGCCTAACGAGCGCACGCCACCACAGCATCCGCGAACCGAAAGGACACGACGTGATTCCCGACCGCAATACCCAGCAACTAGCACGGGACGACCTCACCGAGCTCCGTCCGTTCCGGGTCGAGATCACCGACGCCGCGATCGATGACCTCCGCGATCGGCTGGCGCGAACGCGATGGCCGGAGAAGGAGCCCGTCGGCGACTGGTCGATGGGGATCCCGCTGGCGTACGTCCAGGAGCTCGCCTCCTATTGGGCGGAGTCCTATGACATGCGGCGCGTCGCCGATCGGCTGAACCGCTACGAGCAGTTCACGACGACCTTCGACGGCCTCGACATCCACTTCCTGCACGTCCGCTCGCCGGTCGCGGGGGCGACACCATGCATCATGACGCACGGCTGGCCGGGCTCGGTGATCGAGTTCGTCAAGGTGATCGATCCGCTCGTGGATCCGGTCAGCCATGGCGGGGACGCGTCCGACGCGCTCGAACTCGTGATCCCGTCACTCCCAGGCCACGGGTGGAGCGGCAAGCCAACCGTGACCGGCTGGAGCGTCGAGAATATCGCGCGCGCGTGGATCGAGCTGATGGGCCGGCTCGGCCATGAGCGCTGGGTAGCGCAGGGTGGCGACTGGGGAGCGCTCGTCAGTCAGGCGATCGGGCGGCTGGCCGATCCCGCGAAGCTGCTCGGGATCCACTTCAACTGGGCGCTCGCCGACCCCGCGAAGCTGACCGAGCTCGGCGGGCCGAGCGAGGAGGAGCAGCGGTACCTCGCGCAGGTGCAGCACTCCAGCGAGGCCGAGGGCGGGTACGCGATCGAGCAGGCCACCAAGCCTCAGACGCTCGGTTACGGCCTGACCGACTCCCCGGTCGGCCAGCTCGCATGGATCGTCGAGAAGTTCAAGACGTGGTCGGACTGCGGCGACGATCTGGAGACCTCTTTCACCAAGGACGAGCTGCTCGACAACGTGATGATCTACTGGCTGAACGGCGCGGCGGCCTCCTCGGCCCGCCTGTACTGGCACTCGCTCGCATCGAGTGTGGGCACCTTCGACGAAGTGCTCGCGCCGAGTGCGTACTCTCGCTTTCCAGCGGACAACGTCGCGCTGTCCGAGCGCTGGGCACGGACCCGTTTCACCGACCTCCGCTACTACGGCACCCCCGCACACGGCGGCCATTTCGCCGCCTACGAGGCCCCTGCCGAGTTCGTCGCCGAAGTGCGCGCCGGGCTCCGCGCCCTCTCACCGGCCTCGGTTCGTGCATGAGGCCTCTGGACATGGCACGTGTCAACAACAACTCCCTATCTGTCACACACGCGCCTCGACCAGCCGCCGAACCAAGTTTGGGTCGGCCCAGTCACACAGACCGATTGAAAGGATCACGACATGCCAGACGCGAACGAGCTACTTCGCATCAACCTGCACGAGGTAACGTCCGAGCGCGACCCTGAGAAGCGCCGGGCGGCTCTCGAGCGGGCATACGTCGAAGACCTGAGGTTCCTCGATTCAGAAGCCGAACTCGTGGG
>DATKFF010000688.1:0-2873 GCA_035511595.1 Solirubrobacteraceae bacterium
GCGTAGTTACGGCCCACCGCCTGCGCGATGACGCTCGTGAGGATCGCGATAACGACCCATCCGACGATCACCCTACGGCGATGTGAGATGCACCAACGCGCTAGACCCAGCATTGAAAAACCACCCCTTGGAGAAGACCAACAACTCGGACCACCACCCCGCGGGCAATGCTACGCGACCGGTCCAGCCGGTTGCTTCTCCAGATGTGCTCAGTTGCCGGTGAAGCCTGGATCGCGCCGCTCGCCCGCGGCCGCGACGCCCTCGGCGAAGTCCGAGGTGCCGAACAGGATCGCCTGCTCGGCCGCCTCGTGGGCGGTGGCCAGCCGAATCCGCTCGGGCAGGTCGCCGCGCATCGTGCGGCGGATCGAGCGAATCGCGAGCGGCGCCGATCCCGCGATCTCGGCCGCGAGCGCGATCGCCTCCTCCCGCAGGGTCTCCGCCGGGACGAGCCGGTCGCAGAGCCCGATCGCATGCGCCCGCTCGCCCCCGATCCGCGCGCCCGTGTAGAGCAGCTCGATCGCGCGCTGGTGCCCGACCGCCAGCGGCAGCGTGACGGTCAGGCCGAAGCCGTGGTGGATGCCGAGGCGCGCGAAGTTGGCGGCGAAGCGGGACTCCGGGGTCGCGACCCGCAGGTCGGCCGACAGCGCCACGCCGAGACCGCCGCCGATCGCGGCGCCCTGGACCGCGGCGACCACCGGCGGGCCGGCGGCGAACAGGCGCACCGCCTGCTCGTACAGCTCGCTGGTGGCGGCGGGGTTCTCGTTGGCGAAGTCCGCGCCCGCGCAGAAGTGCCGGCCGGCGGAGCACAGCACGATCGCGCGGCACGCCGGGTCGGCCTCGAGCCGCTCATACGCGTCCGCGATCTGCCGGATCAGCGCAGCGTCGAAGTAGTTGAGCGGCGGGCGGCTGAACTCGACGACCGCCACGTGGTCCTCGCGGACGGAGATCGAGACTGACTCACTCACGGAAGCGGGGGAGTGTATGCGGCGAACCCGGTATATATCCCCCCAAGGTGAGGGAGGCCCGATCCAGGTGGGTTGCCTGCGCCGCGCTGCTTGCGGCTGCCCTGGCGCTGCCCGTTCCGGCGCTCGGCGACGGACCGTGGCACGCCGAGCCGGCCGCCTACGGCGTGTCGGCGCCCGTGCAGCAGATGGTGACGATGTCCGACGGCGTGCAGCTGGCGGCCGACGTCTACCGGCCGATGCTTGCGAGCGGCGCTGACGCGCCGGGGCGGTTTCCGGTGATCCTCTCGCAGACGCCGTACGGCAAGCGCTCGGTCGTCACCACTCAGTCGATGGGGCAGGGGATGGGCGGCGACGGGTTTTACCCGTATCTCGTGCAGCGCGGCTACATCGATGTGGTCGCGGACGTCCGCGGCGCGGGTTCCTCGGACGGCGACTTCTCGCTGTTCGGGCCACGGGAGATGCAGGACGGCGTCGAGCTCGCGAACTGGGCGGCGCGGCTGCCTGGCTCGGACGGCGCGGTCGGGCTCGCGGGTTCGTCGTACGTCGGGCTCAACCAGCTGTACACCGCCGCGCTCGCGGGGCCGCACTCGCCGATCAAGGCGATCGTGCCGGCCACGGTCGGCAACGACCTGTATCGCGATCTCGTGTTCGGCGGCGGGATCCCCGACGCCGAGTTCTCGGCGGTGTGGGACGGCCTGCGCGCGTCGATGGTCACCGCTCCGCCGGACGAGCCGCAGCAGAACCCGCAGGCGCTCGTCGACCACCCGGCGTCCCGCGCCGAGAACTTCGCGGAGTTCGACGCGCAGCTCTACGCCGAGGTCGAGACCGGCGGGCCGCGGTCGTTCGAGAACGGCTTCTGGTCCTCACGCGCGCCGTCCGCCTATCTCGACCGGATCGTCCGCAACGGAGTCCCGGCGCTGCTCGTGAGCGGCTGGCACGACGTCTACCAGCGCGGGGCTGTGCTCGACTACGCGGGCCTCCAGAACGCGTGGTCGCGGCTGCACGGCGGGCCCGGCCGCCCCGCGATCGACGCCCCGCCGATGACCGCGAGTCAGACGCCGACCCCGCGCTACCAGCTCGTCGCGGGGCCGTGGTTCCACAACCCGACGACGCTCGGGCTGACCTTCCAGCAGCTCCAGCTGGCGTGGTTTGACCGCTGGCTGAAGGGCATCCATGACGGGATCGACCAGACGAGCACGCCGCTTCACGTGTTCGAGCTCGGCGTGAATCGGTGGATCGACGCCGAGCGCTGGCCGCTGACGCAAACGCGGGCGCACACGTACTACCTCGGGGCCGGCACGCTCGGAAGCGCGCGGCCGCCCAGCGCGGGCAGCGACACGCTGCCGTGGTCGGACGTGCGCAGCCCGTGCAACGCCGGCACCGACCAGTGGAGCACCGGACTGCCGGCGCTCGCGATCGCCGAGCTCGGCGCCGGCGGCGACCCGTGCGCCGATAACGACCAGACGACGCAGGCCGGCGCCCTCGTGTACACGAGCGCGCCGTTCACGACCGCCACGACCGTCGCCGGACCGATCGACGCGACGGTGTTCGTCCAGAGCAGCACCCCGGACGCCGAGCTCTTGGCGAGCGTCGACGTGGTGTCGCCCGACGGGAGCTCGCGCCCGATCTCAAGCGGTGCCCTGCTGGGGTCGCTGCGTGCCGTTGACCGGCGGCGCAGCTGGCGGGAGGACGGCCGGCTGATCCTCCCGTGGCACCCGTACACGTCCGCGAGCGCCCGTGACATGCAGCCCGGCGCCGTCGAGCGGCTCGAGATCGAGGTGTATCCGACGGTCGCGCGGATCGCACCCGGCGACAGCCTGCGGCTGACGCTGAGCTCCGGTGACACGGCGCTTCAGCCGACGCCGGTGCAGGCGACGCGGCTGGCCGGCGGCGAGTACTCGATCGAGC
>DATKFF010000689.1:0-2371 GCA_035511595.1 Solirubrobacteraceae bacterium
CGATCTCCGGCATCAAGTCCGCCTCCTTGCTCCCCCAGCCGGACTAACACTCCGGGCGGAACCCGGGCACGCGGGTTCTGCGCCAACTCCGCCTGAGCTCACGTCCCCGCCCGACACGGAGGCCGGCCGCCCTTTGGTCAGGGCCTCAGGTCAGTGGCGGCCCGGCCCGAGCCGTCCATGTAGAACGGCGTGGAGTCATGCTCGTGGGTGATCTGCCAGCCCGCGGCCGTCCGGCGGAGTCCGACGGTGGACCGGAACCACAAGTCGACCTGCTCCCCGTCCGTCTTCGTGCCTGTCATATGGGTGAGGCCATGGCAGAAGGCGACGTCGTCACCCGCCTCGATGACCGGGTCGCCGATGTCGTAGCCGATCGGGCCGTCCCAGGTCCCGAACCAGCCCTCGATCCCCGCCGGGTCGCGAGCCTCATCTCCGGCGTCACGCAGCGGCGGGGCCAGGCCGAAGCTGACGACCTCGGGAGTGAGGTGGGCCACCGCGCGCCGGGCGTCCTTGGCGGTTATGGCGGCGGCGCGGTCATTCAGCAGCGTCCGGATCTGCTCCTGGGCGGTCGTCTCGGTCTCCGTGGTCATGAGCGCGAACGGCCGCACCTCGACCTTCCGGTTGCAGGCCTTCGACCCCTCGGCGGCGAGCTTGAGCACCACGTCGAGGTCGGCAGCCTCGATAATCCACAGGCCCCCGAGATACTCCTTCGACTCCACGAAGGGCCCGTCGGTGAACAGCGCCTCCCCGCCCCGGTTGTCGATCACGGTCGCCGTGCCGGGCGCCGCGAGGCCGCCGGCGAAAACCCAGTGGCCCCCTGCCGCGAGCCGGTCGTTGAACGCGTCGAGGGCTGCCATCTCATCCGGGCCAGCGCTAGCCCCTGACGCTCGCCATCTGGCCAGGTCGGCCGCGTCGTCGATCACAGAAACCAGATACTGCATCTCCGGTCATCTCCTGTGCTTCGGGGCGCCCCTCGCGGGCGGCCGCTCACCCCTGCTACGAACAGCTCTGCCCCGATCCGACACCGCCCCCCGGACTTCTTTCAAGGACTTTCTGGTACGCCGGCTAAGGCTAGGAGAACGTCGCGGCTCCAGGTCGGCCGGTCAACGCGCAGCTGGCGGGCCAGCGGGCGCCTGGCGCGCAGACGATCCACGGGACGACATCTGGGAGAACCAGGGAAACGCCAATCCGCTCACCGCTGGTACGTTCCTAAGCGCCGTGCCCCACGCCCTCGATGCGTCACCATCGCCAGGGGAGCTACCTTTCGTGATCGAGCTGTAAGAGAACACCGGAGCCCGGCGGCAGCTCACAATAACTGGAATCTCCCTCACCGGGGGCGGGTCCGGAACCCGACGCCGTCCCCATGACCGTCGTCCCAACAGATGTGAAGGAGGACTCCTGACGCGACGCCCAGCCGAGCGATCGCAGCTTGCGTGCCGATCCCTCGCGCGTGCCCGTTGCGTGCCGATCAGGCGGTGAATCAGAGTCGCCAAGGGGCACTCACGGTGACTGAGACGCATGCCTGACCTGTGACGGGACAGTTCAGCAGGCTATGGTTCGCAGCCTTCCAAGCCGGTTATGAGGGTTCGATTCCCTTCGCCCGCTCACCTCAAGACGCACTCCAGGCGGCTCGAACGGTCCTGCTCCTGCTTAGACGGTCGACAGCGTTGACGCCGCGGGAGACCCGACGAAGGACCGATGAGTTTCGGATGGTTGTGATGTCGCACGTGACGGCGGGGCCGGACTTTTGCGCACCGGGTGCGGTCGCGCCGCGAGGCGAGGGCGCGCGGGTCGTCCTCCCCGCTGCCGTGGAGAATGTCGACGAGGCCTGCGCCGAACTCGCCCGCCTGGGTGTCCCCTTGCTCGATGAGCCGCGCGACCGCCCGTGGGGCATCCGGTGTGCGAGCTTCGTCGACCCCGCCGGGCACATCTGGGAGATCGTGTCAGACCTCGACTAGCCCGGACGCGGACCAACGCCGGTCTCGCTGAGGGCCGCACGCCTCGGACCAGCGTCGTTCCGCCCAGAGATAGAGCTACTGGGCGAGACTACGCGCGTTCTCGTCGAGCAGGTCGGCGCCATAGACGCCGGGCGGCTTGGCGATCGGGTGGGACGGGTCACCCCAGATCAGCAATGGGGTATCGACGAAGCGCTAGCGACCGTCCTGGGTCTTCGCAAGTAGGATCCCGAATATCTGGGACAGCGCGGCGGCCGATATCGAATTCGCCTTTAGTTCAATCAAGGCGCGCCGCTGCGCGGCACCGTGTCCGGCGCTCCCGCGCCATTCCGCTGTCAATGTCGCACTACGACGCGTGCGTCGCCCCACGCTACAGAAATGGCCCAGCCGGCCGACGAAGATTGACCGGAGCCGAAGCA
>DATKFF010000690.1:0-14770 GCA_035511595.1 Solirubrobacteraceae bacterium
GGGGATGACGCCGTTCAGCACGGCGGACGCGGTCCGCGACCAGCGGATCGAGCGCGTCGAGCCGCTCGCGGCCCCCAACGTGCTGCTCGACGAGCTGCCGCTGTCCGAGGCTCAGGTCGAGGTCGTGCTGGGCGGCCGCGCCCAGATCCACGCGGTGCTCGACGGCGAGGATGACCGCCTGCTCGTGATCGTCGGTCCGTGCAGCGTCCACGACCACGACGCGACGCTCGAGTACGCGAGCCGTCTGGCGGCTCGTGCGCCGAGCTGGAGCGACGACCTGCTGGTGGCGATGCGCGTGTACTTCGAGAAGCCCCGGACGACGACCGGCTGGAAGGGGCTGATCAACGACCCGCGGCTCGACGGCTCGGGCGACGTCAACCTCGGGCTCCGTCTGGCGCGACGGGTGCTGCTCGGAGTGCTCGAGCGCGGTCTCCCGGTCGGCTGCGAGTTCCTGGACCCGATCATCCCGCAGTACATCTCCGACGCCGTCTCGTGGGGCGCGATCGGGGCGCGCACGGTCGAGAGCCAGATCCACCGGCAGCTCGGCTCGGGCCTGTCGATGCCGGTCGGCTTCAAGAACCGAACCGACGGCAACGTCCAGGTCGCGGTCGACGCGGTCCGCGCCGCCTCCGTGCGCCACGGGTTCACGGGGATCGACATGCGCGGCACGCCGGCGGTCCACTACACCCGCGGCAACCGCGACTGCCACATCATCCTGCGCGGCGGGAAGAACGCACCGAATCACGATCCCGACTCGTTCGCGGCGGCGATGTCCCTGCTGGGCAAGGCCGGCCTCCCGGAGCGAGGCATGATCGATCTAAGCCACGACAACAGCGGCAAGGACCCCGGGCGCGAGCCCGAGGTAGCAGCCGAGGTCGGGCGGCAGATCGCGGCCGGCAACCGCGCGATCGTCGGCGTGATGCTCGAGTCGTTCCTCGTCTTCGGACGCCAGGAGCTCGGCGGGGACGAGCTCGTCTACGGCCAGTCGATCACCGACGGATGCCTCGACTGGGAGACAACCGTCGAGGTGCTCGACGGCCTGGCGGCCACGGTCCGGGCGCGCCGAGCGACTTAGGTGAAGGTCGCCGTCGTCGGGGTCGGGCTGATCGGCGGCTCGGTCGCGCTTGCCGCGCGCGAGCGCCTCGGGGCGACCGTGTCCGGGTATGACCGCAGCGCGCGGGCGCTGCGCTCGGCGGTCGAGCGCGGCGCGCTCGACCGCGCCTGCGACGACATCGCCGGCGCCGTCGCCGGCGCGGAGGCGGTGTTCGTGGCGGTGCCGGTGGAGGATCTCCCGGCCGCTGTGTCCCAGGTGCTGGAGGCGGCCGGCGAGGACTGCGTCGTGACGGACGTCGGCTCCACCAAGCGCGCGGTCGTCGCCGCCACCGACGACCCCCGGTTCGTCGGCGGCCATCCGCTCGCCGGCGCCGAGAGCGCCGGCGTCGAACACGCGCGCGCCGACCTGTTCGAAGGCGCGGCGTGGTACCTGACGCCGACCTCCAACACCGGCGGGATCCTCTACGAGCGCCTGCACCGCCTGCTGCGCGGGTTCGGGGCGCGGCCCGCCGCGATCGACGCCGACACCCACGACGCGATCCTTGCGACCGTTTCGCACGTGCCGCACGTGCTCGCCAACGTGCTGGTCGCCCAGGCCGCCGAGGAACTCGCCGCGGGCGGGGAGCGGCTGCCGGCGACCGGGCCGAGCTTCCGCGACGCAACCCGCGTGGCCGGCGCCTCGAGCTCGATCTGGACCGGTATCTACATGTCCAACGCCGACGCTCTGGCGAACGCGATCGGGCGCACGATCGCGGCGCTCGAGGGCGTGGCAGCCGCGCTCGGGCGCGGCGACTCCGAGTGGCTCACGGACTGGAACGACGCGGCCGCCGGCGACCGCCGCCGGCTGCTCGAGGCCCAGCTCGGCGGCGGCGAGCTGTTCGAGTTGCGCGCGTCGGTGCCCAACCGGCCGGGTGTGATCGCCGAGCTGGCGCTCGAGTTGGGACGCGCGGGGGTCAACATCGCAGACATGGCGCTGTATCCGGCTCCGGATATGAGCGAGGGGGTCGTCGCGCTGTGGATCGCCGGCGACGAGCCGGCGGTGCGCGCGGAGGAGCTGGTGGCCGGGCTCGGCTTTCCGGTGGCGCGCGCGTGAACGCCCGCTTTCAGCCGGCCGACTCGCTGCGCGGGCGCCTCCGCGTGCCGGCCGACAAGTCGATCTCGCACCGCGGCGCGCTGTTCGCGGCGATGGCGGCCGAGCCCGTGCGGATCCGCAACTACCTCCAGGCCGCCGACACTCGTTCGACGCTGACAGCGGTGAGCGAGCTCGGCGCGATCGTCCAGGAAGGTCCGGATGAGCTCGTGATCCGCGGTGTCGGCCTCCGTCACGCTCAGCTTCAGGCGGACCGGATCGACGTCGGCAACGCGGGGACGCTGATGCGGCTGCTGCCGGGCTGGCTCGCGGTGCAGCAGGGAGATGCGTTCACACTCGACGGCGACGACTCGATTCGCCGCCGGCCGGTGGACCGGATCGCCGAGCCGCTCGAGCTGATGGGCGCCCGGATCGACGCCCGCGACGGCCGCTTCCCGCCGTTCACCGTGCACGGAGCGGCGCTCGCGGGGATCGAGTACCAGCTCCCCGTGGCCAGCGCGCAGGTCAAGTCGTGCGTCCTGCTCGCGGGGCTCGTGACCGACGGCACGACGGTCGTGGAGCCGGTCGCGACGCGCGATCACACCGAGCGGATGCTGCTCCGCGCCGGGGCGCCGCTCGCGCGTGTCGGCGATCCCGTCGCGGGCTACCGCACGACGGTCGGCAACGCCGACGAGTTCGAGTTCGACGAGCTCGACGTCCCCGGCGACCTCTCGTCGGCCGCCTTCCTGATCGCCGCCGGCGTGCTCGTCAAGGGCTCGCGCTTCGTGCTCGAGGGCGTCGGCGTGAACTGGACCCGCGCCGGCTTCCTGCGAATTCTGGAGCGGATGGGTGCGATCGTGCTGTGCGACGCCGAGCGGGTCGGCGAGTTCGGCGCGAGCGAGCCGGTCTCCGACATCGACGTCTCCGCCGGTCCGATCGAGGGGACGATCGTCGAGCGAGACGAGGTGCCGCTGGCGATCGACGAGCTGCCGCTGGTGGCGCTGCTCGGGTGCTTCGCGGAGGGGGAGACGATCGTCCGCGGGGCGGGCGAGCTGCGGGTCAAGGAATCGGACCGCATCGCGACCGTCGTCGACGGGCTCCGCGGCCTCGGCGCCGAGATCGAGGCGGCGCCCGACGGGTTCGTCGTGCACGGCACCGGGGGTCTGCGCGGCGGCCGGCTCGACGCCCACGGCGACCACCGCCTGGCGCTGTTGGGCGCCGTCGCGGGGCTGGCCTCGAGCGACGGCGTGGAGGTCGTCGGGATCGAGGCGGCGGAGGTCTCCTACCCCTCGTTCGCCGCCGACGTCGCAACGCTGGCGGCATGACGGTTGTCGCGATCGACGGCCCCGCCGGGGCCGGGAAGTCGACCGTCGCGCGGGCCGTGGCTGACGCGCTCGGCTTCACGTATCTGGACTCCGGGGCGATGTACCGCTCGGTCGCGCTGGCGGCGGGCGAGCGCGGCGTCGAGCCGGCCGAGGCCGCCGGCTCGGCGCGGATCGAGTTCGGCGGCGGGGATCCCGGGCGGGTCCTGCTCGACGGGCGCGATGTGACGACCGCGATCCGCGCTCCGGAGATCTCCGAGGCGGCGTCGCGGGCGGCGGCCGACCCGGAGGTCCGCGCGGCGCTGGTGAGGGCCCAGCGCACCCTCCTGGACCACGGCGATTGGGTGGCCGAGGGGCGCGACATCGGGACAGTCGTTGCTCCCGAGGCCGATGTGAAGGTGTTCCTGACCGCCGACCCACGTGAGCGCGCGCGTCGGCGCGCGGCGGAGATCGGGGCAGACGTCGATGCGGTGCTCGCCGAGCAGACGATCCGCGACGAGCGCGACCGTGCGCGCGAGCATTCGCCGCTGCGCCCCGCGCCCGGGGCGGTGGTGCTGGACAGCACCGATCTGGCGCTCCCCGAGGTGGTCGAGCGGATCGTCGAGCTCGTGCACGGCTCCCTGCGCTGAACGCGGGCTTGCGCTCGACTGGAGCGGGTGAGAGAGTCTCCTCACAGGCCCGGGTCAAGGAGCCGGGTCGCAATGGAAGGAGTGGGTATGGCCGATCGGGTGTTGTTCATCGGCTGGGGGAGCCCCGTTCGTGGGAGCGAAGAGCGCGGGCTCGAGGTGTTCAACGAGGCACTGGGCCTGCTTGGACGGATGCAGCAGGACGGCCGGATCGAAGGGTTCGACGTGGCGCTGCTCTTGCCGAACAGCGAGCTCAACGGCTACATCGCGGTGCGCGGCACCGCGGAGCAGATCGCCGACATTCGTGAGGACGAGGAGTTCCGCCGCAACCAGATCGACGCGTCGCTGATCGTCGACGACCTGCGCAACGTCGAGGGCTACACGAACGAGGGCGTCGCGACGGAGATGGCGATGTATCAAGAGGCTGTCGCGAAGGTCCCGCAGCGCGCGTAGCGCCGCGACTGCACCGGGCGCCGGCGTGCGCCGTTGACGGCGCGCCGGCGCCGGGTGAAACGAAGGTGAACGTGAAGTAACGCATTCGGCCGCCGGGGTCTCTACGCTCCGGCGCGATGGATGACGATCGCATCCGCTGGCATCTCGAGGCCGCGCGCCACGAAAGTGACGCCCATCGCCTCGCCTCCCGGATCGTGAGCTTCTGCTGGCCGGGCGGCTCCGATGACCGCAGCGAGCCTGCCGCGCTCGATTGGGTCCGGCGCTGGCGCCCGGCCACGGGCGGCGCCGCGCTGCCCGCGTGCTCGTGCGCGGCCGGTATCTGCGGCGTCTGCAACTAGCCGCGGCGAGCGGCCATACTCGGGCCATGAAGGTCGCAATCGTCGGGTACCCGAACGTCGGCAAGTCCTCGCTCGTCAACCGGCTCACGCAGAGCCGCGAAGCCGTGGTGCACGAGTCCCCTGGGGTCACGCGTGACCGCAAGGAGCTGCGGACCGAGTGGAACGGCAAGCCGCTGACGCTGATCGACACCGGTGGGGTCGACCTGGAGGACGCGGCCGAGCTGGCCGGCCTGATCCACGACCAGGTCCGGGCGGCGCTGGCGGACTCCGGCGCCGCCGTGCTGGTCGTCGACGCGAGGGCGGGGCTCCGTCCGGGCGATCACGAGATCGCGGATCTGCTGCGCCGCAGTCCGCTGCCCGCGATCGTCGCGGCCAACAAGATCGACAGCGCCGGTGACCTCGCGCTCGCGGCCGAGTTCCACCGGCTGGGCCTCGGCGAGCCGGTTCCCGTCTCAGCCGCGCAGGGCCTCGGGACGGGGGACCTGCTCGACCGGATCGCGGCGCTCGCGCCGGAGCCGGGCGAGGCCGAGGAGGACGACGAGGACGACGCGGTCCGGCTCGCGGTGATCGGCCGCCCGAACGTCGGGAAGTCCTCGCTGGTGAACCGGTTCGTCGGGGCCGAGCGGGTGATCGTGTCCGAGCAGGCCGGCACCACCCGAGACGCGATCGACCTGCCGCTGAGCTTCGAGGGCCGCGACCTGATCCTGGTCGACACGGCGGGGCTGCGCCGGCAATCGAAGGTGTCCGAGTCGGTCGAGTACTACACGTCGCTGCGCTCCCGCCGGGCGGCCGAGCGCGCCGACGTCGCGCTGGTCGTGTGCGACGCGACCGAGGGAATCACCGCGCAGGACCTGCGGATCGCCGAGCTGGCGATGAAGAGCGGTTGCGCGACCGCGCTGGTGCTGAACAAGTGGGACCTCGCCGGTGACGTCGACCTCGAGCACGAGCGCGCCCGCGCGCACCAGAAGCTGAGGCTGCGGCCCCGCGTCCTGACCGCCAGCGCGAAGACCGGCAGGCACGTCGAGCGGCTGCTCGTGGAGGCGGTCGCGCTGGCCGACCGCGCCCGCGCCCGGATCCCGACGCCGCAGCTAAACCGCTTCCTGTCGGACGCCGTCGCGGCTCGCCAGCCGCCCGCCGGAGCGGGCCGGCGTGACGGCAGCCGACTGAAGCTGCTGTTCATGACCCAGACCGCCTCGCGGCCGCCGCGGTTCTCGATCCAGGTCAACACCCGCGCCCGGGTGACGCGTGATTACGCCTACTTCCTGGAGAACCGGCTGCGCGACCGCTACGGCCTCGACGGGGTGCCGGTGATCATCGATTTCGTCGAAAGGAGCGAGCGCCGCCAACTGGCGCAGGCCGGATCACGCGGTGGTTGACTGACCTACCGTGGCGACGCTGACGGATCGGCCGAAGCCGACAGGCACCTCCACGCCGGCCTCCGAGCCGCGCGCAAGGCAACACGGGCCGCCCTCCGGGCGGCGGCGGGGGCGCGTCCGGGTCCTGATCCCGGCGGTCGCCGCGGCGCTGGCGGCGCTCGCGGTGGTGCTGAGTATCGGCTCCGGTCCGGTGCCGCCGGCGACCGGGGCGGCGAAGCTGGTGCCCGCCGACGCGCTGCTCTACGTGCACCTGTCGACCGACCGCGGCCGGTCCTCGGTGCGGCAGGCGATGGCGCTGACGCGACGGCTGCCGGACTGGTCGCTGTTGGGCGCCGCGCTCGTCAGGCGCACCGGCGCGCCGCTGAGCGCCCCGTGGCTGGGACGGGAGGCGGCCTTCGCGCTGCTCGACACCTCTGGCTCCTCGGCCGGGTCGCTGATCGTGCTCGACGTCCGCAACCGCGCACGGGCGGAGCGCTACCTGACGGCGGCGGGGGCGGCGCCCGACGGCACCTACGGCCGCGCCACATTGCTGCGCGAGGCCTCGGGCACGGAGCTCGCGTTCGCCGGCCACTATCTGCTGCTCGGCCAGCCGGCTTCGGTCCGCGCGGGGCTCGACGTGGCCGCCGGGCAAGCCCCCTCGCTCGCGAGCGACCCCGCCTACCAGCGGGCTTCCGCCGGTGAGCCGGCCGACCGGGTGCTCGACGCCTACGCGTCGGTCGGCGGTGTCCGGCGCGTCCTGGCTCCGCGGGGTGGGCTGCTCGGCGCGCTCGGCGCACTGCTGGACCAGCCGGCGCTCACCGGTGTCACGGTGTCCGCGTCGGCCGTTACAGGAGGGCTGCGGATGCAGGTGCATGAAGCCCTCGACCCGGGGCTGGCGCGCGTGAGCGCTCCTCCCGCGCAGTTCTCCCCGACGCTCGCGGGCGTGATGCCGTCGGGATCGACGCTGCTGCTCGACGTACACGGGCTGGGCCGCTCCGCGCCGCGGATCCTCGCCACGCTGGCCAGCGCCGGCATCGGCGCGAGGATCGGGCCGCTTCTATCACGACTCGGCAGCGCGCTCGCGTCCGAGGGAGTCGACATCCCGCAGGTGCTGTCGATCTTCTCCGGCGAGACCGCAGTGGCGATCGCGCCCGGAGCCTCGAGCCGGCGCGGCGCCCGCGTGCCGGCGCTCGTGATCGTCGCGCGGACCGCACATCCGAACGCCACCAGCGGGCTGCTGGCGGGGCTCGAGGCGCCGCTGGCGCAGCTGTTCCCTCCCCCCAGCAGCGGGGCTGGGCAGGCCCCCGAGTTCGGTGAGGCCCAGGTCGCCGGCGTGACGGCCCATCAGATGGCGCTGGCCCCGGGCCTGCAGCTCGACTACGCCGTCTTCCGCGGGCTCGTCGTCGTCTCCACGAGCGTCCGCGCAATCGCCGGCGTCGCCCGGCACGCCCGATCGCTCGCCGACACCGGCTCCTACAGTGCGACGCTCGCGAACGGCCCCAGCCGGGTGACCTCGCTACTCTTCTTCGACTTCAACCAGCTTCTCAGCCTTGGCGAGCAGGCGGGACTGATGCGCGGCGCCCAGATGGCGGCGCTGCGCCCGGATCTCCAGAAGATCCGTGCGGTCGGTCTCACCTCGACGAGGGGGGAATCCGACACGACCGCGGAGCTGTTCCTCCAGATCCCATGACGATGCTTACTGACAACGAGTTCCTGTTCACATCCGAGTCGGTGACCGAAGGCCATCCGGACAAGGTCGCCGACCAGATCTCCGACGGCGTGCTGGACGCGGTGCTGAAGGACGACCCGTTCGGACGCGTGGCATGCGAGACGCTCGTGAACACGGGTCTCGTCGTGGTCTCCGGCGAGATCACTACCGAGACCTACGTCGACATCCAGGACGTGGCGCGGGAGACGATCAAGCGGATCGGCTACACCGACGCCGAGTTCGGGTTCGACTATCACACCTGCGCCGTGATCAACGCGATCGACAAGCAGTCGCCCGACATCGCCCAGGGCGTGGACATCGCCTGGGAGGCGCGGACCGACCCTGGTGATGACGACGAGTTCGACGTCGCCGGCGCCGGCGACCAGGGAATGATGTTCGGGTACGCGACCAACGAGACCGACGAGCTGATGCCGCTGCCGATCTCGCTGGCGCACAAGCTTGCGCGACGCCTTGCCGACGTCCGCAAGGCGGAGCTGGTCCCGTACCTGCGACCCGACGGCAAGACGCAGGTCACGGTCCGGTACGTCGACGGGCGTCCCGTCGAGATCGTAAAGCTCCTGATTTCGACCCAACACCGCGACGGCGCCGAGTCGCTGCTCAAGGACGACCTGTGGGAGCACGTGATCGAGCCGGTGCTTCCCGAGGAGCTGTACGACAGGCGCAAGCTCCAGAAGAGCCTGATGGTGAACCCGACCGGCCGGTTCGTGATCGGCGGCCCGATGGGCGACTGCGGCCTGACCGGACGCAAGATCATCGTCGACACCTACGGCGGGATGTCGCGCCACGGGGGCGGCGCGTTCAGTGGGAAGGACCCGTCGAAAGTGGATCGCTCGGCGGCGTACGCGGCCCGCTACGTGGCCAAGAACGTCGTCGCGGCCGGGCTCGCGGACCGGGCCGAGGTTCAGGTCGCGTATGCGATCGGCGTCGCGCACCCGGTGTCGCTGATGGTCGAGTGCTTCGGCACCGAGAAGATCAGCCGCGCGCGGATCCTGGAGCTGATCTCCGAGAACTTCGACCTGCGCCCCGGCGCGATCCGGCGGGACCTCAACCTCCACCGCCCGATCTACCAGAAGACCGCCGCCTACGGCCACTTCGGCCGTGAGGACCACGACTTCACCTGGGAGCGGACCGACAAGGCCGCCCAGCTGCGCGAGGCGGCGGGTTTTAACACCGCGGCCGTCGAGGTGTAGCCGCTCAAGGCACGACGCGGGGATCCTGCAGCGCGGCGCTGCTCTGACGGAGCGCCCCGTCGAGGGTCCGCACGATGCCGTGCGGGTCCGCCACGCCGCGGAAGCTGAAGTCGAACGCCTCGCCCCCCGCGGTGTCGAAGTCGACGGTGCCGACCCCGAGCAGACGCTGCAGCATCGACTGACGCGAGCCCACGTTCTGGACGCGATCCAGGCGCGTCTGGTGCAGCTCGCGTGACATCAGTCCGACCTGGATCGTCAGCCGTTGCGTGGTGATCGTGTAGGTGGTGCGCCGGCGACTGATCAGGCCCCTGATGATCACGTACGCGAACACGGCCAGCACCGCGATCACGACCCACAACACGCTCACGGTCCCGGATACCGCGGCGCTGATCAGGCCCGCCAGCACTCCGGCGCCGATCGCGGCCAGTAGCCCCTTGAGATGGAAGGCGATCATCGACCGCCACGAGGGGTGGCCGTGAAACAGGACCTGCTCACGCAGCACTGGCTCCACCTGTGCCGAGGGTACCGGGCCATCGGCGCCCGCCTCTACCCTCGATCCGCAGCATGGTCCCGATGATCGCCAGGGTGGAGCCGCTGACGACCGCGCGCGCTCTGCGGGGGCCGTTCGACTACCGCCTGCGGGAAGAGCAGCACGATGCCGGCGTCGGCGCGCTGCTTCGGATCCCGTTCGCCGGCCGCACCGCGCTCGGGGTCATCGTCGGCCTGTCCGACAGCTCGGAGATCGTGCCCGAGCGGCTCGCGGAACCCGACGCGGTGCTGCCGGGCGGGATCCCCGCGGACCTCGTCGAGCTGGCGACGTGGATGGCCGCCGAGTACTGCTCGACGCCGGCCCGGGCGCTCGGCCTGATGCTCGCGCCCGGCGCCGCGCAGGGGACGCGCAGCCGCGAGGTGCTGGTCGCGGAGCTGGCGCACGACCCATCGGACGGCGCGGACGGTGCCGAACGGCTCACCGACCGCCAGCGCGCGATCCTCGAGCGCCTCCGCCGGGAGGGCCCGATCGCCGCCTCCGCGATCGGGACCGACGCGCTGCGCCGGCTTGAGCGCCGCGGGCTCGTGACGCTCGAGCGGCGGGCGCAGCGGCGCCGGCCGGGGCAGGCCACGGTCGGGTCCGCCTCGGCCGTCGCGCCGCCGCTGACCGACGACCAGCAGGCGGTGCTCGGCGAGGTGCTGGGCGCGGTGGCGCGGCCCTCACGGCTCGACGGGGCCGGTCCGGGCGGCATTCTGCTCCACGGCGTCACCGGGTCGGGGAAGACCGAGGTCTACCTGCGGGCCGTAGAGGCGACGCTCGCCGCCGGACGCAGCGCGATCGTGCTGGTGCCGGAGATCGGGCTGACTCCGCAGGCGCTCGGGCGGTTCGAGGCGCGGTTCGGCGACGTGGTGGCGGTGCTGCACTCGGCGCTCGGCCAGGGCGAGCGCTACGACGAGTGGGTCCGGCTGCGCAGCGGCGAGGCACGCGTCTGCGTGGGCCCCCGATCGGCCGTGTTCGCGCCGCTCGCGGACATCGGCCTGATCGTCGTCGACGAGGAGCACGACGCCTCGTACAAGCATGAGGGCGACCCCCGCTACGACGCGCGGACGGTCGCGCTGCGACGGGCGCAGCAGCACGGCGCCGCGTTGCTGTGCGGCAGCGCCACGCCGCGTCCGGAGAGCGTCGCGTCGCAGCGGCGGCTGCGCCTGCCCCGCAGGGTCGACGGCCGGCCGCTGCCGCCCGTCGAGGTGCTCGACATGCGCGGCCAGCACCATCCGCTGCACCCCCGCACCCGGATGGCGCTCGCAGACGTCAGACGCGGCGGGCGCAAGGCGATCGTGCTGCTCAACCGCCGCGGCTGGTCCAACTTCCTGTCCTGCCGGGCCTGCGGCCACGCTTGGATGTGCCCCAACTGTGAGGTGGCGCTGGTGCTGCACCAGGCTGGATTCGTCGCCTGCCACCACTGCGGGCACCGCGAGCCCTTGCCCGAGCGCTGCCGATCGTGCGGTTCGGCGGCGCTCGCCCGCCATGGCGCCGGGACCCAGCGGGTCGAGCACGACCTGCGGGCCGCGCTCGGCGACGGCGGCTTTCCGGTGTTCCGGCTCGATGCCGACATCGCCGGCGGCAAGGACCGTGCGGGTCTGACGCTGGCGCAGTTCGAGGCGGCCGACGCCGGGGTGCTCGTCGGCACTCAGATGGTCGCCAAGGGCCACGACTTTCCCGACGTCACGCTCGGGGTGGTGCTCGACGCCGACCAAACGCTCCGGTTCCCCGACTTCCGCGCCGAGGAGCGGACGTTCGCCCTGATCACACAGCTGGCGGGTCGCGCGGGCCGGGGCGACGCGGGTGGCACCGTGCTCGTGCAGACGCTCGCGCCGGAGGCTCGCTCGATCGAGCACGCCGCGCGCCACGACGCCGACGCGTTCCTGTCAGAGGAGCTCGGGCGACGTCAGGCGCTCGGCTACCCACCGTTCGGCTCGCTGATCCGGATCGTCTGCTCCGCCGAGGACGCGGGCGAGGCGGCCTCGCTCGCGAAGGAGCTGCACGATCGAATCTCGGTCCCGGGCGCGGCGGTCCTCGGCCCGGCGCCGTTGTTCCGCTTGCGCGGTCGCTCCCGCAGCCAGCTGGTCATCAAGGCGACTGACCGGCCGGGGGCGATCGCCGCCGTGGGGGCGGCGGTGGAGGGCCTCGCGGCGGGCGCATCGCGACGGCGGGTGAGCATCAGCGTCGATGTCGATCCGCAGTGATGGCTGCGTAGACTGGCGACCGTGGCAGAGAACGTGACGGAATCGACCGAACCAGATCCCACCTACGAAGTCGAGCCGGAAGAGGACGACGAGCACGGCGAGCTCGAGCTCGATCCCGAGGTCGCGGCGCGGCGGTCCGCAGCGCTTGCGCACGTGCGGAAGTTCGGTGACCCGGTGCTCCGCACCCGGGCGCGTCCGGTCGAGCGGTTCGACGACGCGCTGCGCTCCGAGGTCGCGCGAATGGGCGAGCTGATGGGCGACGCGCTCGGCGTCGGCCTCGCCGCGACCCAGGTCGGGGTGCTTCACCGGGTGCTCGTGTACCGCGTCCAGCAGCAGGCGCCCGTCGCGGCGCTCGTCAACCCGGAGATCGAGTGGACCGGCAAGGAGGCCGAGACGATGGAGGAGGGGTGCCTGAGCCTGCCACGGGTGCTGGTCGACGTCGAGCGACCGATCCACGTCCGCGTCCGGGCGCTGAACGAGCACGGAGAGCCGATCATGATCGAGGCCTCGGGACTCGAGGCGCGGGTGATCCAGCACGAGATCGATCACCTCGACGGAGTGCTGATCCTCGACCGCACCCCCCGCGATCAGCGCAAGGAAGCGGTGCGGACGCTGCGCGAGGCCGAGCAAGCCGCCTGACCGGGTGGCCCCGGTGCGCCGCTAGCCTCGTCTGGTGCGCACCGTCTTCCTCGGGACCAGCTCGTTTGCCGCCGCCGTCCTCAGGCGGCTGGCCGACTCACAGCACCGCCCGCAGCTCGTAATCACGCGACCAGACCGTCCCCGCGGTCGCGGGCGGCGGCTGGCGTCGCCGCCCGTCGCCGAGGAGGCACGGACGCTTGGGCTGCCGCTCGAGCAGCCCGCCTCAGTCAACGACGAGCAGGCGCGGACGCGGATCGCCGCGGTCCAGCCGGAGGTGATCTGCGTGTGCGCATTCGGCGCGCTGATCAAGGAGCCGCTGCTGTCTGACTACGAGCTGCTGAACGTCCACCCATCGCTGCTGCCGCGCTGGCGCGGCGCGGCGCCGATCGAGGGCGCGATCATGGCCGGCGACGAGCGCACGGGCGTCTCGATCATGCGCGTCACGGCCGGGCTCGACAGCGGTCCGGTGTGCGGCCAGGCGGAGGAGCCGATCGCGCCCGAGGACACGTATGGGACGCTGGCGGCGCGCCTCGAGCTGATCGGCGGGGATCTGCTCGTGCGGACGCTCGACGAACGGCCTCCGTGCGTCGAGCAGGACGACGCGCTGGCGACGTATGCGGACAAGCTCACCGCCGCCGACCGCAAGCTCGACCCGTCGCGATCCCCGGCTGAGCTCGAGCGCATGGTCAGGGCGCTTTCGCCGCATATCGGCGCGCAGGTCGAGCTTCCCGACGGGACGCTCCTGGGGGTCTACGCCGCGCGCGCGGTGCCCGCGGGCCCGGCGGCCGGGACGGTCGCCATGGAAGGCCCCGAACCGGTCTTCGGATGCGCGGGCGGAGGCCTGGAGCTGCTCGTCGTGAAGCCGCCGGGACGGCGCGAGATGAGCGGAGAAGCGTGGCTACGCGGCCTGCGCTGACCGACTCGGCGCGCGGGTGCGCGCTGCGGGTCGTGCGCCGCGTTTTCGAGCAGGGCGCGTATGCGGACCGGGCGCTCGCCGCCGAAGCCGCCGAGCTGGACCCGCGCGATCGGGCGCTCGCGACGCAGATCGCCTACGGGACCGTCCAACGGCGCGCGACCCTCGACCACGTCGCCCGCTCGCTCGTACGCCGCCCGCTCGAGCAGCTCGAGCCCCCGGTGCTCGCCGCGATCCGGATCGGGCTGTTCCAGCTGCTTTACCTGGAGCGCGTACCCAGCCATGCGGTCGTTGACGAGAGCGTCGAGCTCGCCAAGCGTGAGAGCCGGGGCGGCGCCGGCGTGGTCAACGCGGTGCTGCGCCGCGCGGCCCGCGAAGGCGAGGCCCTGTTGTCGGGCCTGGAAGACGCCACCCCAGCCGGGGCGGCGCTCCTGCACTCGGTGCCCGCCTGGCTGGCGGATATGTGGTGGACGGAGCTCGGGCCCGATGAGGCGCGCGCGCTCCTGCGCCAGGTCAACGAGCCCGCCGAGGCGGCCCTGCGGGTCAACTCGCTGGTGGCGACGGTCGACGAGGTGGCCGCATCGCTCCCCGTACCGTCGGCGCCGGCGCCGGCACCCGCCGCGGCCACGCTCGGCGCGGTGCCCGAGGGCCTCGTGCTCGGAGCCCCATTCGACGCGCACGGATCCGAGCTCTGGCGCCGCGGCGCGATCACGCCCCAGTCGCGAGGCTCGATGCTCGTCGCGCGCGTGCTCGCGCCGGTCCCCGGCGACCGGGTCCTCGACCTGTGCGCGGCCCCCGGCGCCAAGACGACGCACCTGGCGGCGCTGATCGAGGACCGCGGAGGGGTGCTGGCGGTCGAGCGCCACCCCGGCCGAGCCAGGTCGCTCGAGCTGAACTGCCGGCGGATGCACGCCGGCTCCGTCGAGGTGGCCGTCGCCGATGCCGCCGAGCTCGAGCTGCAGCGGCGATTCGATCGGGTGCTCGTCGACCCGCCGTGCAGCGGCCTGGGGACGCTCCAGTCACGCCCAGACCGGCGCTGGCGCGCGAGTCCGGGGGCGATCGAGGAGCTCGGGGCCCTCCAGGCGAGGATCCTCGCCGCCGGCGCCGCGGCGACCCGCAGCGGCGGCGCGCTCGTGTATTCGGTCTGCACGATCTCCCGCCGCGAAGCACAGGGCGTGATCGAGCCGTTCCTCGCCGCCAACCCTGAGTGGACGGCGGACGGCGCCGTTCAGCTCCTTCCCCACCGTGACGGCACCGACGGGTTCTTCATCGCCCGCCTGCGACGGGGCTCGTAGCGTCTCCCGCGGCCCGCGTTAACCTCCCCAAAATGACCGACCAGCCCGTCAA
>DATKFF010000691.1:0-4776 GCA_035511595.1 Solirubrobacteraceae bacterium
GGCGGCGGCACGGGAAGCGGTGGCGGCGGCGGAGGCGGAGGCGGAGCCGACTACTGCGACACGAGCAAGGTGACCGCGTGCGCAACCCCTGGCACGAGCACGGCCGCCAGCCTCACCCTTACCTACACCGTCGCCTCCGCACCCACGACCTCCATCACAACCCCCGCCAACGGCGCGACCTACCAGCTCAACCACCCGGTCGACTCGAGCTTCAGCTGCACGGAAGGGGCGAACGGCTCCGGGGTCTCGTCGTGCGCCGATCAGAACGGACACGGCTCAGGAGCGGCGATCGACACCTCGAGCACCGGCACGCACAGCTTTTCCGTCACGGCGACGAGCGGCGATGGGCTCACGTCGACATCGACCGTCACCTACAAGGTCGCGGCGCCTCCGGTGATTTGGCTGCCGCTCCCGGCCAACGGCGCGACCTTCACGATCAATCAGGCCGTCGACTCGTACTTCCTGTGCGCGGACGGCAACGGCGGACCCGGGCTCAACTCGTGCGTCGATCAGAACGGCCGCCAGCGGGGCGCTGCGATCGACACCTCAACGCTCGGCACGCACACATTCACGGTCACGGCGACGAGCGCCGATGGCACCACCGCCTCGACGACATCGACTTACACCGTTATCCCGCTGCCCACCGTCAGCAATGTCAAGCAGCGGCACGGAGTGATCACGTTCAACGTCAGCCTGGCCGCGCCGGGAACGATCGACGCGATGGCCAGCGCGAGCTTCAGGAGCTTTGCGCTGGCCGCAGACATCGCGCACCGCGCTCGCGCGGCGTCGGCGTCCAGCTCCGTCTCCCCGTTGCAGCCGCCGCGCGGATCGTACGTGTACGCGCGGGCGGACGTCGGCGCCAGCCACGCCGGGACGGTTCCGGTGACCGTCACGCAGAGCCAGGTCGGAAAGCTCCTACTGCGCGACCACCGCGGGACCACGGTCCAGCTCCTCGTCGACTACACAGGTACGAGTGGGCTGCCGCAGACGGTCGCAACCGTCGTTCTGCGCGTCACGAGGTAGGCGGCCTGGCAAAACGAAGAGGGCCGACGCAAGGCGCCGGCCCTCTTGTTCTCCTGCGGAGGCGCTAACTACGCAGCCACAGGCTGCCGGTCGGCGAGCGGCCGGCGAGCGCCCTCAGACTGTTCGACGTCGAGCGAGTGAACTACACGCTCGGTGGTCAGCTCGTTAGCGGTCAGACCGATCACACCGAGCGCCACAAACGCGAGCGCGGACGCGAAGCCAAGCGTCACGGCGGTCGCGGGCACGAACACGAGGCTCGCGACGATCGTCCACGCGCCGAGTACCGACACGAGGCCGCCGACCACCCGCTGGGCGATCGTTGAGCGGCTCACGAGCATGTACACGCCGAGGATGGTCGCGCCCGACGCGATCGCGAACGTCAGCGCCGACGCGGTTGGGGCCGTGAAGGCCTGGGTCGCGACGACCAGGAATCCAGCTGCAATCGCCAGCGCAAGATTGGTGAGGTAACGAATACTCATGGAGAGCGCCTCCTTTGGACTTGGTGCGCGCTCGATCCAATCCGCAAAACCGGAACGGGACGGGACCGAGTGGCTCTCCGGGTTGCTTGACATTTGTCCGTAGCTTAGCAAACATTTCGCTACCCTAAAGGTCAGCAAAGCTACATTTATGTCCAAGATGATCGACACCAAGCAAGAGAACGAAGCTGAGGACCGGTTCGAGGCGGCGTGGGACGAGTTCCTACTGGCCCTCCGCCGCAGCCAGGCACGCGGCCGCCAGGCTCCTGACGACCTCACGCTTGCGCAGTACTACCTGCTGCACCCTCTCGAGCGCGAGGACGGGGTCCCGCTCTGCCAGCTGGCCGACTTCGCCGGAATCGCGGCCCCGACAGCGACCCGCCTGGTCGACGGCCTCGAGAACGCGGGCGTGATCCGCCGCCGACGATCCGAGACCGATCGCCGCACCGTCGAGATTTCCCTCACTCAGGATGGCCGGCGACGGCTCGAGCGCAAGCACCAGCAGTTGGCTCGCCGTCGCCGCCGCGTGTACGAGAACCTGGAGCCGGGGGAGAGGGAACAGAGCGAACGCCTGCTCCGGCACCTGGCCGAGCTGATCACCCAGGTCTAGCCATCCGCTACCGTGGCGCACCGCCATGGCCCCGCGCGTGATCCTGCTCCCAGGCGACGGCATCGGTCCCGAGATCATCGGGCCGGCCGTCGAGGTGCTCCGCGCCGCTGGCGTCGAGCTCGAGTACGAGCAGCACCTGTTCGGCGGCGCGTCGATCGACGCCCACGGGATCGCGCTGACCGACGAGACGCTCGAGGCGTGCCGACACGCCGACGCCGTGCTGTTGGCCGCCGTTGGGGGGCCGAAGTGGGACACCACCGACCCGACGAAGCCCCGCCCCGAGCAGGGCCTGCTCGGGCTGCGAAAGGGCCTTGGCCTGTTCGCAAACCTGCGACCAGTCCGCCCGGTGCCGGCGCTGTATGACGCAAGCCCGCTGAAGCGCGAGCTGATCGAGGGGACCGACCTGCTCGTGGTCAGGGAGCTCACGGGCGGGATCTACTTCGGCGAAAAGACCCGGACCGAGGACAGCGCCTCCGACGCGTGCGTCTACACCCGTGACGAGATCGAGCGGATCGCCCGGGTGGCGTTCGGCGCGGCGCGCTCGCGGGTCACGAGCGTCGACAAGGCAAACGTGCTCGAGACCAGCCGGCTCTGGCGTGAGGTCGTGCACCACGTCCACGGCGTCGAATTCCCGAACATCGAGCTCGAGGACCTGCTCGTCGACAACGCCGCGATGCGACTGATCGCCGCCCCGCGCCATTTTGACGTGATCCTCACCGAGAACATGTTCGGTGACATCCTGAGCGACGAGGCGGCGATGCTGACGGGCTCGATCGGGATGCTCCCGAGCGCGTCGCTCGGGTCGGGCGGACCCGGGCTGTTCGAGCCTGTGCACGGGTCGGCCCCCGACATCGCCGGCACGGGCGCTGCAAATCCGCTCGCAATGTTTCTCTCGGCAGCACTCATGCTGCGCCACGGACTGAGGATGGAAGCGCCTGCAACGGCAGTAGAATCGGCCGTCGATCGGGCGCTGGCCGAGGGGCTACGCACACCCGACCTGGGTGGCACCGCGAACACCGCAGAGGCAACCCAGGCAGTCCTCAAATACCTCTAAGGAGCAGTCGTGGAGCACGCGGACCTCATCTGGCACAACGGAGAGCTGGTTGCCTGGGAGGACGCGAAGGTCCACGTACTGACGCACGGCCTGCACTACGGCACCGGCGTGTTCGAGGGGATCCGCGCCTACGCGACGTCGGAGGGCGCCGCCATCTTCCGCCACCACGACCACCTGGAGCGGCTGTTCAAGTCGGCGGAGCTCTACTACATGCCGATCCCGTACACGCTCGAAGAGCTTCGGGCGGCGACCCACGAGCTGATCGTCGCCAACGAGCTGCCCGAGTGCTACATCCGGCCGATCGCCTTCCGCGGCTACGGCCAGATGGGGCTGTACCCGCTGGACGCACCGGTGGAGGTCTCGATCGCGGTGTGGCCGTGGGGTGCGTACCTGGGTGAGGAGGGAAAGCGGGCCGGCGTGCGCGCCAAGGTCGCGAGCTGGCGGCGGATCCCGCACGACGCGCTGATCCCGCACGCGAAGGCGAGCGGGCAGTACCTCAACAGCGTGCTGGCGAAGATCGAGGCCTCGAAGGCCGGCTATCAAGAGGCGATTCTGCTCAACCACCAGGGCTTCGTGTGCGAGGGCTCGGGCGAGAACATCTACGTCGTGCGCGACGGGAAGATCGCCACCCCCGGTGACACGGCGGCGATCCTCGACGGGATCACCCGCCGCTCGATCATCAAGATCGCCGGGGACCTGGGCTACGAGATCGTCGAGCGCGACGTCGCACGGGCCGAGCTGTACCTGGCGGACGAGGTGTTCCTGACCGGCACCGCCGCCGAGGTGGTGCCCGTCCGGGAGATCGACGACCACGCGATCGGCAGCGGCGAGCCGGGTCCGATCACGCGTGAGCTGCAGCGTGTTTACGACGACGCGATCCACGGCCGGGACCCCCGATACGCGGAGTGGCTCGACGTGGTCAAGGTGCCCACGGGCAGCCGACCCGCATAGCCGGCAGCGGCCATGACACGGATCGAGCTCTACGACACGACCCTGCGCGACGGCATGCAGGGAGAGGGGATGTCGCTGTCAGCGGAGGAGAAGCTGCGCGTCGCCCATCGGCTCGACGAGCTCGGAATCGACCTGATCGAGGCCGGCTTCCCCAGCTCGAACCCGAAGGAGCTCGAGCTGTTCGAGCTGCTCGGCGGTGAGCGCTTCACGCACGCCGAGGTGGCGGCGTTCGGGATGACGCGCCGCCGCGACTCCCGCGCCGAGGACGATCCGGCGCTGCGCGTGCTGGTCGACTGCTTCGCGCCGGTCTGCACGCTGGTCGGCAAGACGTGGGCGCTTCACCTGGAGAAGGTCGTCAAGGTCGACCGCGCCGAGAACCTGCGGATGATCTCCGACTCGGTCCGCTTCCTCGCCGCTGAGGGAAAGCGCGTCGTCTACGACGCCGAGCACTTCTTTGACGGGTTCGCCGACGATCCGGCTTACGCGATCAGCTGCCTGCGCGCGGCCGCCGAGGCGGGCGCGGAGACGGTCACCTGCTGCGATACCAACGGCGGCACGCTGCCCGACGGGATCGCGAGCGCGATGGCCGCCGTCGTCGCCGAGCTGGCGCCCTCGGGGGTCCGGATCGGGATCCACTGCCACGACGACGCCGGGTGCGGTGT
>DATKFF010000692.1:0-4532 GCA_035511595.1 Solirubrobacteraceae bacterium
AAGCCCCGAAATCGACGGCAGGCCGGTGTTCTTCGGCAAGATCCCGGCAATCAATTCGGTCGGCGCGCTCGTCGCTTCGGTCGAACCGGCGCCGTTGGTCGCCGTCACGACGACCCTGAGCGTGTCGCCGATCTCGGTCGAGAGCAGTTTCAGCATCGAGCCGCTCGCGCCGCCGATTTCAGAACACGATTCCCCGGCCGCGTTGCAGAGCAGCCAGCGGTAGGCGTAGGAGATCGGTTCGGTTCCTGACCACAGGCCGCTCGTGGCGCTCAGCAGCTGGCCGTCCTGGAGCAGGCCGCCGATCACGGGCAGCAGTTTGTTGACGGGCAGGATCGCGCCCACGACGGGCGTTTCGGCGGAGCTCGCGGTGGCGGAGCCGTAGGCGTTCGAAGCCTTGACCTGTACGAGCAGCTTGCTCGCGACGTCGAGCGCCTGCAGCGTGTAGGTCGCGGCGGTCGCGCCGGCTATTTCTTCGCAGATTGCGCTGAGGACGGCGCAGCGCTCCCACTGGTAGTGGAAGCTCATCGGGGGAGTGCCGGCCCAGTTGCCAGGGTCGGCCGTGAGCGTCGTGCCTTCCTGGAGACTGCCGACGATCGCCGGGGCTTCGACGGCGATCGGCGAGCCCGGTTTGATCTTCTTGGTGGGGTGAGAGTTGGCAACCGCCTTACCGCCGGGGGTCGTCGCGGTCACGATCGCCCGCAGGCGGTCGGCGATCTCGGAGCTGGCGATCCGATAGCTGGCGCTTTCGGCGCCCGGAATCAGGGTGCACGTGGTCAGCTGCTTCGGCAGGCAGACCTCCCACTGATAGGAGAAGGTGGGCTGCGTGGTGGCCTTCCAGCGCCCTTCGCTGACGGTCAGGACGCGCCCGTCTTCGAAAGAGCCGCTGATCTTCGGAGCGCCGCGGTGCTTGGGCGGCGCTTCGGCCGACGCCGCGGCCGCGGTGAGCAAGAGCACGGCGAGCGCGCCGAGCAACGACGTCATCCACCCTCTCATCCCCGGCCCTCCTGCCTGCATCTGTCCCCCGTCCCCGTGTCGTCTCGCTATTCGGATAAACCTTGTGCGTGCGTACCCCGAATCCGCCGCCTCTAAACGTAGCTTGGACGACGGCCCGAACGGGCGTCGAGAACGGCGCTCCGAACCGCATCGAACCGCTGCACACGGGGTTAGCTGGAACAGACGGGTATAGGCGTTTGCGCGAACGATCTTTCGACAAGGAGAAGGGCGAACGATGAGCTCAAGAAGGCTGGTTGTGGCAGTCGCAGCGGCTGTGATCTCGACGACCGCAGCGATCCCGGCGGTTGCCGGTGCCCGGCGCGGGCCGGCGGGCAGAAACCACCCCGCGAGACCGCACCTCAAACGCCACAAACGGAGTAGCTCGCTGAGCGGCTGCACGCTCTCGCTCGCGGCCGCGCCGCGCACGATCACGAGCGGCGAAACGCCGGAACTGTTCGGGCGCCTGAAGTGCGCCTCGGGCGGCGAAGTCGGGCAGACGGTGACGCTGTTCGGACACTCCACCGGCCAGGCCACCCGGGCGATCGGCACGACCACGACCCAGGCGGCCGGCTACTTCGCGTTCGTGGCCCCGGCGCCCGAAGCCGACACGCTCTACTACGCCGGCTCCGCCGGCGCCACCAGCCCCACGCGGGCGGTGCGCGTGGCGCCCGAGGTCACCCTCAACGGGCCCTCCGAAGGCAAGGCGCTGCTGACCGGCGTGCACGGCGGCGGCGTCGTCTTCAGCGGCACCGTCAGCCCGAACGACGTGGGCGCGGAAATCGTGCTGCAGCGCGAGCAGGCGATCGCGGTCGAAGAATGGCACACGATCCAGCGCGGGCGCGTGGGCGCCCACGGCCTGTACGCGTTCGTGCACGTGTTCTCGATCCCCGGTGAGGCGAACATCCGCGTGGCGGTCCGCCCGCACCGCAAATTCTCGGCCTTCGGCGCCTCGAGCCCGCTGTCGTACGTGATCAGCCAGCGCCAGAACCCGCTGCTGACGCTCAGCGCGACGAGCGCCAACGCCTCGAGCGACCCGATCTTCTACTCGCAGTCGGTGACGCTGCAGGGCGTGGTGGCCGCCGGCGGCGGCAAGCCGGTGATGCTGGAGGCTCACAACGCCAAAGGCCAGTTCGCCCAGATCGCGAGCACGACCGCCAACGGCAGCGGGCATTTCAGCTTCGCGGTGACGCCGCTGCAGAACACCGCCTATCGGGTGATCGCCAACGGACGCCACTCGGCGGTGGTCTTCGAGGGCGTCAAATACGTGCTCGCGGCGGCACCGCCACCGAGCTCGGCCCAGGCCGGCCAGACGCTCACGTTCACCGGCACGGTGACGCCCTTCCAGGCCGGACACCCGGTCTATCTCGAGCGCCAGAACGCCAACGGCGGCGGTTTCCACGTCGCCGAAAAGGGCACGCTCGTCGCGGCGGCAAACGGATCGGGCACGTACTCGATCTCCCACACCGTGTTCGGCGCCGGCAAGCAGGTATTCCGCGTCAAGGTCCCGGGAGACCCGCTCAATCAGGGCGTCGCAACGGCCCCGTTCACGATCGAAGTCACCCCCTCCCCCGCCGCTGCGCTGCGTACCCGTCCATAGCGCCAGCCACTCGCCGCGGTCGTCCCGGTCCTCCCCCGGCCGGGGCGACCGGGGCGTGGCGCTGCCGGCGCGCCGGCGGCCTCGCGGGTCAACTTTTCAAATACCGAGGCGCCCCGGGGTCGCGCGCACGATCACACCGGCGGGCGCGCGATCAGCCGCCGGGGCCCAAAGCGGCCGGGCGGGCGCGCGAGTCCGCGTCCCGGCGCCCGATCAGGCCGCCACGGCGCGCGACTCCAGATGGGCGCCGACCTTGCGCTTGACGCGCTGCAGCGCGTTGTCGACGGTCTTGGTGTCGCACGAGAGCCGCTCACCGGCCTGCTCGTAGGAGTAGCCGTCCAGGTACAGCGAGAGCACCCGGCTCTCGAGCTCCGAGAGCGCCGATGAGAGGCAGCCGACGAGCGAGCGCAGCTCCTCGGAGGAGATCACCTGATTGACGGGGTCGTGCACCGTGGGCCCCGGCAGCAGCTGGTCGAGCGTCGGCACCTCTTCGCCGGTCCCGGCCGGGGTCGAGGAGAACGAGACGTACTGGTTCAGCGGGGTGTGCTTGTTGCGCGTCGCGGTCTTGACCGCGGTGATGATCTGACGGGTGATGCAGAGCTCGGCGAAGTTGCGGAAGCTCGACTCGCGGTCGTTGCGAAAGTCGCGGATCGCCTTGTACAGGCCGACGAGGCCCTCCTGGATCAGATCGTCGGCGTCGCCTCCCGCGAGGAAGTAGGAAGACGCCTTCAGCCGGACGAAGCCGTAGTAGCGGCGCACCAGCCTGTCGTACGCGTTCCGGTCACCCGCCTTCGCGAGCGCGACAAGGAACAGATCCTCGACCTTAGGCTCAAGGTGAGGGTTCTGGGAGAATCGTGCCACGAGCAACCCCTTTCTCGGCGTGGTTGCTCGTCGCAACCGCCACCGAACGTGCTCAGTGGCGCACTCCTCCCCTGGCGCCAAAGCTAGTCGTTTCCCGAGGTATCTAAACCTCAGGTCAAGCGTTATGCGGGGCGAGACTCGCACAGTTATGTGCCCTTGTCAACCCCCTCGGACCCGCTTCTGCAAGATCTCGTACAGAAGCGCCGCGGCCGCCGCCGCGACGCCGAGCGAGTCGACGCGCCCGCGCAGCGGCAAGGCCACGAGCTCGTCGCAGGTGTCGGCGACACGGGGACGGAGGCCGCGGCCCTCGCTGCCCAGTACGAGGACCACGCCCGAGCCCGTGTAGTCGGGGGCGTAGTAGGGCACCGTCGCCCGTCGCGTGGACCCCTCTGCGCTTGCGCCGTAGCACCAGCATCCGGACCGGCGCGCTGCCGCGAGGAAGTCCGAGATGTTCCGCACCCGCGCCACGGGCACGTGCTCGACCGCGCCGGCCGAGGCCTTGCACACGGCGGGGGTCACCTCGGCCGAGCGCCGCTCACCGATCACGACCCCCTGCGCGCCGGCGCACTCGGCGGTGCGGCAGATCGAGCCGAGGTTCTGCGGGTCCTGGACCTGGTCGAGCGCCACCAGCAGCGCCTCGCGGTCTCGCAGCGCCTCCTCGGCACCGACGTACGGGAACGGCCCGGCCTGCGCGCAAACGCCCTGGTGGGCGCTCGAGCCGCAGCGGCGCTCGAGCTCCTCGGAGGAGGCGATCCGCGGCGCCAGCGAGCCCAGCCACGGCTCGCGGGCCGCGGCCGCGGTGGCCCACACCTCCCGGACGCTCCTCGCCCGCCTGCCCCGCAGCGCCTCCCGCACCGGGTTGCGTCCGTAGAGGATCACGCTGAGATCAGCTCCGGGCCCTCGGGCCCGTCGCGCACCTCCCAGCCGAGCTCGCGCAGCTGCTCGCGGACACGGTCGGCGCGCTCGAAGTCGCGCTCGTGGCGCGCCTGCTCGCGTTCGCCGAGTAGCGCCACCGCCGCGGGGTCGCCGCCGCTGTGCAGGTCCTCGCCCTGCAGCGGGGTCAGCTCCCCGAGGCCGATCACGC
>DATKFF010000693.1:0-11786 GCA_035511595.1 Solirubrobacteraceae bacterium
CGACGGCCGGAGCGAACCCGTTCACTCCGAGCGTGGGGATGGACAAGGGCGGGGTGAAGCCCCCGGCCGGCGCGGCGAGCACGAGCGGCGGACCTGCGACGTATGTCGCGTCGCTGCCCGGGCTTTACGGGGGTACCCGCAACTACAAGACCTGCGACGCCGAGAAACTGGTCGCCTTCCTCCAGCAGAATCCGGCCAAGGCCGCCGCTTGGGCGGCCACGCTCGGAATCTCGACCACTGACATTCCCCATTACATGGACGGGCTCACGCCTGTGCTGCTGCGGACCGATACCCGGGTCACAAACCACGGCTACGTCAACGGGGTGGCGGACCCGATTCAGTCCGTGCTCGAGGCTGGAACGGCAGTGTTCGTGAACACGTACGGGGAGCCGGTCGTGAAGTGCTACTGCGGAAACCCGCTGACGCCGCCACAGCTGCTTTCTGCGCCCGTCTACACGGGCCCGCTGTGGGCCAGCTTCACCACGATCAACATCACGATCATCGAGCAATCGCCGACGATCATCAACACGTACACGCTGTATGACCCGAACACCGGCACCGAGTTCAAGCGCACCTCGGGGATCGACGGTCACGACGGCCCGTACATCAACACCGGCCAGCCGAGCCAGAATCCGACAGCGACGACCGCGACTCCGACCCCGACTCCGAGCCCGAGCCCGACCACTCCGGCGACGACGACGTCGGCCCCGACCGAAAACCCGTCGATCTCGCTCTCGCCAAACCCCGTTACCGCGGGCGACACGGTGACGCTTAGCGGCAGCGGCTATGCCCCGAATGTGACCCTCGACATCAAGGTCATCAGACCAGACAGTGTGCAGCAGCACTTCAGCACGACGACCGATTCCTCCGGCGCCGCGACGTACACGTTCCCGAACGCCGGCGGCTCGATTTACGGCACTTACACGGTCACGGTCACCGATCCCAAGACCGGCGCCAACGCTTCGACGACGGTCGACGTGATCCCGCCTAGCGCTCAGACAACGACCACGTGACTACTGCAATCCTTCACTTTCAATGCTCGATAATCGCGCTTATGTGAACCGCACAGCGGAGATGGGGCATCAATACTGTTCGCGCAGCATCACCTGGCGTGAGCGACGCGATCTACCAATCCGACCCTGAGGCCGCGCCGGACACGGAATTCGTCGCCGGCGAGCTCTCGTGGCTGGTCGTCGGCAACCGCGGACGGCTGCTCGACGCGCGCCGCACGCCGATCACGATCACGGCGGTCCTGCCGGCCACCGGAAGCTTCGAGGTCGAGATCGGCGCGTTTGAGGACGCCGGCGCTCGCTGGGAGCTGGCGCTCGATCAGATCGAGCGGTTTCAGTTCGCCCGTGCTGCGGCCACCGCTCCGGCCGACGCGATCGCAGCATTCCGGGCGGCGGCCGAGAAGTTCGATCGCCCGCTGCGGATCGAATGCGACCCGGGCGCCCGCGAGCGGACCTTCGGCCGGATCGCGGCCGCGCGGGCGAGCGCGCGAGCCCTGCTCACACGTGACCCGCTGATCGCCTCGATCGACCCGGCGGCCAACATCGAGCGCCGCGACGGCGAGCCACGGCTGTACACGCTGCTCGAGGAGTTCCTCGCCGCCGACGGCCTGTCGGAGCTCGACCGCAGCTTCAGCCAGACGTTCGTCAGCAACCCCGGATCGGGTGAGCTCGTCAAGGGACACGCGATCGTGCTCGCGGAGCTCGGGCTCTGCCCGTATGACGGAAAGGTCGTCCGGAACCCGGAGCTGTTCGCGGAGCCGTGGTCGAAGCCCAGGCGCGCCGGCCACCTGATCGCCCGTCTGGGGTTCGTTCAAGAGCTTTGGTCGCTCTGGGGCTATGAGGCCGTGACGCTCTACCGGGCGGCCGCGACCGACGGGCAGCTCGGACCGCCGCCCCGGTCCTCGTTCGTCTCAACGACGTTCTCCCGCGACGTCGCGGCGGCCCACTTCGAGGGCGGCGCGGCGACGCAGGCCGCGGCGATCTGGCGGCAGCGGACGCCCGTCGACCGGCTGTTCATGACGTTCCTCGAGACAGGCGCGATGAACCAGCGCTTCAGGGAAGCCGAGGCCGTCGTGATCGCCGACCCGCTCAGCGGAACGTTCTGAGCGGGCGCCTTCGCGCGACCGTCCACCCGCTCTGGCAGTCTCCCGCGATGCGCTCGGCAACGGGCATCGTCGACCCGCGGCGGCTTCTCGGAGTGTTGGCGGTCGCGCTCGCTGTCGGCGGCACGGCGTCAGCGCTGGCTTCGGCCTCGAGCGGACCGCCGAGCGGCGGCGGCGGGCTCGCCCCGACCGGAAGCGCGCCCTCGAAGACGCCGCCACCGCCGGGTAAGCACGCCCGCGGCGCCTGGCTGCGCTCAGTCACGATCACCGAGTACTGGCCCGCGCCAGAGTCGTGGTTCGTCGGGCGGCTCGTGAGCGCCCCTGGGCTCACAGGCAAGCACCGGATCGACTGGCTCTACTCGGCCGAGGGCGTCTCGATGCAAGGCGAAGGCATCGGGCTCGACGGTCGCACGTACCACATTGATGCGCTCGGGTCCGGCGGATGGATCACGGCGGCCGGCAAGCCGACCAATCCGTCCAAGGGCTGGGCCGGCGGGCCGCCGTTCTGGCGCGCCGGCGGCTACTGGCGAACCCGCGCCGGCGCCGTCACCTTCCCACTCCAAGCCGGCGGCTGGTTCGCAGGTGTCGGCAGACGTTATGTCCCCTTGCAGGGGGTGAGCTTCGCCCCCGGCCCGTCGCTTCCGCTCCGTCCCCTGCAATCGATCGCGGTCGACCCCAGCGTGATCCCGCTCGGCAGTCGTGTCTACATCCCCGCCTATCGCCACGACGGACACGGCGGTTGGTTCACCGCCCAGGACACCGGCGGGGCGATCGTCGGCCATCGGGTCGACGTGTACCGCTCGCCACCGGCGAGCGCCGGCGATCCGGGTCAGTACCTGACCGGTCAGCGGGTGTTCGTGATCAAGCCCGGCTCACACTAGACTGAGGCGGACAGATGCCCAAGCAGCAACGGATGATGCGGGTCGAGCAGCGCAGCCAGCTCGCCGCCATGCAGCAGCTCGAGAGCCGCTCTGACGAAGAGCTCGAGGCCGAGACCAGGTTCAAGGCCGCCGCCCAAGCGATCCTCGGCGCACGCGCGGCCGAGCGTTATGACGCCAAGGCGGCTCGCGCCCACTTCCAGCGCGCGCTCGCCGCGGCACGCCCGCAGGAGCGCATGCAGCTGCGGCGGATGGCCGATGCCTCGCTCGCGCTCGCCGAGCGCCGCCCCGCCGACCTCAAGCGCGCGACGGAGCGGCTCGGCGTCGAGGCTCCGACCACCCGGCAGCTGCGCGGACTCCAGCTGATGGGCTTGGTGGCTCCCCCCGCAAGCGCCGGAGTGCTGCCGCGGATCCGCGGGATCCTGCTCGCGATCGCGCTCGTCGTCGCGGTCATCGGGATCGCGTTCGGAATCGTGTACGGGATCGCGCAGCTGTTCGGCGGGCTGTCGGTCGACGTCTCGATCTTCTACGCCATCGTCCTCGTGCTGGTGGTGCTCGGCGTGCTCGCCTACTACGGGCGGCGCCGGCAGCGACGTGCGCGCGCCGAGCGCGCCGAGCAGGTCGGCGCGCGCTCGGGCTGAGCGCGGCCGTGTGCGGTCGCTACACGCTCGCGGCGCCTGACCCCGCCGAGCTCCGCGCGCGATTCCCGATCGGCGAGACGACCGAGATTCGCCGCCGGTTCAACATCGCCCCCGGCGACGAGGTGCTGGCCGTCACGACCGACAAGCAGGGGGCCGTCCGCGGCGATCTGCTGCGCTGGGGACTCGTCCCCTCTTGGACGAGGCTGCCGGATGCGGGCCCGAAGATGATCAACGCCCGCGTCGAGACCGTCAGCGAGCGACCCGCGTTCCGGCGCCCCTTCGGGCGCTTCCGCTGCCTAATCGTCGCCGACGGGTTCTACGAGTGGCAGGCGGTCGCCGACCCGAGCCTGCCGCGCAGGCCGGGGCCCGCGAAGCAGGCCTACCACATCACCCGCGCGGACGGCCAGCCGTTCGCGTTCGCCGGGCTGTGGTCGATCTGGCGAGATGAGCACTCCAAGCTCCGGTCCTGCGCGATCCTCACGACCGCCGCGAACGACGCAATCGCGCCGCTGCACGACCGGATGCCGGTGATCCTCGACCCGGGCGCGGAGCAGGCGTGGCTGGACCCCGGAACTCCGCGCGAGCAGCTGATCGAGATGCTGGCGTCGCTGCCCTCCGGCCAGACCGCCCTGCGCCCGGTCGGTCCCTCCGTAAACGACGCCCGCTACGACGGTCCCGAGTGCCTCGCGCCCGCGGGCGAGGCCGCTCAGGCCACGCTGTTCTGAGTCGGGCCGCAGCCATAATCGAATACCGCGTCATGGCTCTCGCCCCGCTGCTCGCCGGCTACGACAACGTGATCCTCGACCTCGACGGCTGCGTCTGGGTCGGCGAGGCCTGCACCCCAGGGGCGCCGGACGCGGTCGCGGAGCTTCGCGGCGCCGGCAAGGGGCTGATGTTCATCACCAACGACTCGCGCCGCTCGCCCGAGGAGTATGTGCGCAAGCTGTGGTCCTTGGGGGTCAGGGCCTCGCTCGAAGAGGTGGTCACGGTGGGAGCCGCTGTCCAGTACGTGCTCGCGGGACGCCACCGGGAGACCGCCTACGTGATCGGCTCGGCGGCGCTCTTTCGCCACGTGGCCGACGCCGGGCTTCGGATCGTCAACGGAACCGACAGGGCCACGAGCGCGGACGTCGTCGTGATCGCGGGCCACGACGACTTCGACTTCGACGAGCTGCGCAACGCGACCCAGGCGGTGCTGGCGGGCGCCGAGATGATCGCCGCCGACCGCGATCGCACGTTCCCGCGTGAGGACGGAATGTGGCCCGGCTCCGGAGCGGTCGTCGCCGCAATCGAGTACGCGACCGAACGGACCGCACGGCTCGTTGGCAAGCCCGACCCGGAGATCTTCCTGACAGCACTCGACCGGCTCGCGGACGGGCGCACGCTCGTCGTCGGCGATCGGCTCGACGCGGACCTCCAGGGAGCGACGGCGGCGGGCCTCGACGCTGCGATCGTGCTGACCGGCGTCGCCTCGCCCGAGCAGGCGCGCTCGGCTACGGATCCGGCGCCGGTGGCGGTCGCCGAGGACCTCCGGACCCTGGTCGTAGGGCGATGACCGGCGAACCGCTGCGCACGGATCGCTCGACCGGGGTCCCGACCCGGACCGTCTCGCTGATCGTGAATCCCGCCGCCGGTGGCGGCCGCGCCGGCCGGCTCCTCGGTGCGGTCGGAAACGCGCTCAGCGTCAACGGGCTCGAGCACCACGTCGAGCGCACCCGCAGCCTCGAGCACGCACGAGAGCTGGCGGCCGCCGCCGGGGAGGCCGGTGAGGTGGCCGCCGCGTTCGGCGGCGACGGCCTGATCGGGGCAGTGGCCGGGGCCCTCGCCCACACCGAAGGCGTCCTCGGGATCTTGCCCGGCGGTCGCGGCAACGACCTGGCGCGCGTTCTCGGGATCCCGCTCGATCCCGCCGCCGCCTGCCAGGTGATCGCGACCGGCATCGTCAAGCGGCTCGATCTCGGCGAGGCAGGCGGCAGCACGTTCGTCGGGATCGCCAGCTGCGGGTTTGACTCGGACGCGAACCGGATCGCCAACCAAACGCGCGTCGTCCGCGGAAACCTCGTCTACGCGTACGGCGCGATCCGGGCGTTGATCACCTGGCGAGCGGCGCGCTTCGAGCTGACGCTCGACGGCGACCGTGACCACGTCGTGACCGGCTACACCGTCGGCGCGGCGAACAGCAAGGCGTACGGCGGCGGGATGTACGCGGCCCCCGGGGCGGAGCTGGACGACGGCCTGCTCGACATCGTCACGCTCGCGGACATGCCAAAGCTCCGGTTCCTCGCCTCACTGATGCCGAAGGTCTTCAAGGGCACCCACGTCGAGGAGCCCGAGGTGACGGTGCTGCGGGCCTCGGAGGTGACGATCACCGCCGACCGTCCGTTCACCGTGTACGCCGACGGCGATCCGATCGCCGAGCTCCCCGTAACCATCAGAGCGATCCCCGGCGCCGTGCGGGCGATCGTCCCGCGATGAGTCTCACGCTGACCGCGAAGCTGGCCGCCGCTCGCGCGGTAGGCGGAATCACCCGCCGCGCCGGGCGGGGAGGCACCAGCCTGCCCGGCAAGGTCCTGATCAGGCTCGAGCCCGACGCGATCTCGGAGCTCTCCGCGCGGCTGGAGCGCGGATCGGTGATCGTCTCGGCGACCAACGGCAAAACGACAACCTCGGGGATGGTGGCGTCGATTCTCCGCCGGGCCGGCGTCTCGCTCGTGCACAACCGGGCCGGTGCGAACATGGCGGGCGGAGTGGCGTCCGCGTTGCTCGCGGCCTCCCGCGCACGCGGAATGGACGGCGAGCTCGGGCTGTTCGAAGTCGACGAGTTCTGGCTCGACCGGATCATGCCCCAGCTCGAGCCGCGCGCGGTCCTGCTCGGCAACCTCTTCCGTGATCAGCTCGACCGATACGGCGAGCTCGACACGATCGCCGACCGCTGGGCGGCGGCGGTCGCGACGCTGCCGCCCGACTCGGGGCTCGTGTTGAACGCCGACGACCCGCTCGTCGCCGACCTTGGGCGTGACGCGGCGCGCGTGACCTACTTCGGGGTCGAGGACGCGGCGATGGCGATGCCGGAGATGCAGCACGCCTCCGACTCCAAGCACTGCCGCCGCTGCGGCGCTGCGTATTCCTACGACGCGATCTACCTCGGTCACCTGGGCCGCTACGACTGCCAGTCGTGCGGCCGGCAGCGCCCAACCCCGCAGGTCGCGGCCGACCAGATCGTGCTCGACGGGACCCGCGGCGCCTCGTTCCTGCTGCGGACGCCCGCCGGCGAGGCCACGGTCAGGTTGCCGCTGCCGGGCCTGTACAACGTCTACAACGCCCTCGGAGCTGCGGCGCTCTGCCTCGATCTCTCGGTCGACCTGGACACCGTCGTCGCCGGGCTCGCCGCCGTGACCGCCGCGTTCGGCCGCGCCGAGACAGTCACGATCGGCGCGAGCGAGCTTCAGGTGATGCTCGTGAAGAATCCGGCGGGGGCCAACGAGATCCTGCGTACCCTGGCTCTCGAGGGGACCGAGCTCGACGTATTGGCGATCCTCAACGACCGCACCGCCGACGGGCGCGACATCTCGTGGATCTGGGACGCGGACTTCGAACTGCTCGATTCGCACGTGCGCCGCGTGACCTGCGGCGGAACGCGGGCGGCGGAGCTCGCGTTGCGGCTGAAGTACGCCGGGATCCCCGACGACCGACTAGACGTCCAGCCCGAGCTTGCGCCCGCGCTCGACGACGCGCTCGCGGGCACCGGGTCGGAGCGGCTGTTCGTGCTGCCCACCTACACGGCGCTGCTGGAGCTGCATTCGCTGCTCGCCGCCCGCGGGCACGTGCAGCGGTTCTGGGAGCCGGCCGGGAGCGTCGCGCCGTGAGCGTCATCTGGCACGACATCGAATGCGGCGCCTATGCCGCGGACATGGCGCTGTGGCGCCAGCTCGCCGACCGCTGCGGCGATCCGGTGCTCGACGTCGGCGCGGGAACCGGGCGGATCACGCTCGATCTCGCCCGCCGCGGGCATCGCGTAACCGCACTTGACCGCGACCCGGTGCTGCTGGCGGAGCTCGAGCGCCGCGCCGCGGGCCTCGAGGTGCAGACCACCGTCGCGGATGCGCGCGAGTTCGAGCTCGGCGAACGATTCCCGTTGATCATCGTCCCGATGCAGACGATCCAGCTGCTGGGAGGCGAGCGTGGACGGCTCGAGTTCCTGGGCCGTGCGAAGCACCACCTGGCGCCGGACGGGCTGCTCGCGGTCGCGATCAGCGAGCTGCTCGAGCTCTACGGCGAGGAGCAGGACAACTCGATTCCGGTTCCCGACATCCGTGAGCTCGAAGGGGTCGTCTACTCGAGCCAGCCGACCGCGGTCCGCGAGGACGACGACGGGTTCGTGCTCGAACGTATGCGAGAGGTCATCACCCCGGCGGGCGAGCGGACGGTCGAACACGACCTGATCCGCCTTGATCGCGTCTCCGCCGAGACGCTCGAGGATGAGGCGCAGCTCGCCGGGCTCTCGACCGCCGGGCGGAAGCTGATCCCCCCCACCGCCGATCACGTCGGGAGTGTCGTGGTGATGCTCGGTGGCTGAGCGGAGGCTCCGAATCTGCGCGCTGTACCCGGACCTGATGAACATCTACGCCGACCGCGGCAACCTGCTGCTGCTCGAACGCCGGTGCGAGTGGCGCGGGATCGGGTTCGAGCTGCGCGCTGCGACGATCGGTGACGCACTCGACCCCGATGCCGCGGACCTCTTCTACATGGGCGGCGGCCAGGATCGTGACCAGGAGCGCTGCGCGCTGGACCTCGCGGAGCTCAAGCGCGACGCGCTGCGCGAAGTCGCGGCGCGCGGCGGCGTGATCCTGGCGGTGTGCGGCGGCTACCAGCTGCTCGGCCACTCCTACCAGCTTGGCGAGCAGACGCTGCCCGGGATCGGGCTGCTCGACGCGAACACGATCCGCGAGGACGGCCCGCGGCTGATCGGCAACGTGGCGATCGAAGTCGAGCTCCGCCCCGGCGAGCGCCGCGTGCTCGCCGGCTTTGAGAACCACGGCGGACGCACCTACCTCGGCCCCTCGGCGGAGCCGCTCGGCCGGGTGCTCAAGGGCCACGGCAATAACGACAAAGACGGCTACGAGGGGGTCCGGGCGGGCAACGTGATCGGCACCTACCTGCACGGCCCGCTGCTCCCGAAGAACGTCTGGTTCGCCGACTGGCTGATCGAATCGGCGCTCGGCCTCGGCGAGCCGCTGGCGGGACTCGACGACCGGCTCGAGGCGGCCGCGCACCGCGACGCGATGCACGCGGCGGGCCTGTAGCTAGCATGGCAAAGCCCCGTCGTCCGAGCATGCAGCTCCTCTGGAATCGCGTGACAGCCCGGCTGCTCGCCTGCGCCTCAACCGCCATCGCCGCGCTGGCGCTCGCCGGCTGCGGCGGCTCGTCCACGTCCGCGACCGCCCCACCCGGCACGACGGCGACCACGGCGGTGACGCGCCCCGGCGTTGGCCGCCCGCAGGTGACGATCGGCGACAAGAACTACACCGAGGAGGAGCTACTCGGCGAGCTCTACTACGAGGCGCTGCAAGCCGAGGGCTTCCCGGTGCTCCTGAACCAGAACATCGGCCCGACCGAGGTCACGCTGCAGGCGATGAAGACCGGGCAGCTGGCGATGTACCCGGAGTACCTGAACACCTGGAACGCGACCGTCGCCGGCTACCAGCGGAACTTCAAGACCCGCCACGGGGCGTACGTCGCCGCGCAGCGCTACGCGCTCACGCACGGATTCGAGCTGCTCGACCCGACGCCGTTCAGCGACACCAACGCGATCGGCGTGACCGTCAGCTACGCGCAGCAGCACCACCTTCGAACGGTCGGGGATCTGCGCCGGGTCGCGGCGACGATGACGCTCGGGGCGGCCCCGCAGCTTGACCAGAGCCAGCCCGGGGTCTCGACGCTCGAGCAGGCGTACGGCTTCACCCCGGCGGCGCTCAGACCGCTCGAGATCGGCCAGCAGTACCAGGCGCTCGACCAGGGAACCGTGCAGGCGGCCGACGTTTACACGACCGACGGGGAGCTGACGACGGGTAACTACACGCTGCTCGGGGATCCGATGCGCGTGTTCGGGATCGGGAACGTCGTCCCGGTCGTCTCGAGCCAGGTGCTGGACCAGGAGGGACCCGCGTTCGCGGCGACGGTCAACCGCGTCACCTCGCTGCTGACGCTGTCCGCGATCCGCGCGATGAACGCGGCGGTTGACCTCTCGGGCCAGGACCCCGCCGGCGTCGCCAAGCGGTTCCTGGTCGATCACGGCGTCATCTCGACGACGACATAGCCGTGGCAGGGGGCTCAGCCGCTCGAGCCGAAGCCGCCGTCCCCCCGTTCGGACAGCGCCAGCTCCTCGACCTCGGCGACCTCGGGCGTCTCGACCCTGACCAGCACCAGCTGGGCGATCCGGTCGCCGGGCGCGACGTCGAACGTCGACTCGCGGTCGGTGTTCAGCAGCAGCACGCGTACCTCGCCGCGGTACCCGGAGTCGATCAGTCCGGGCGCGTTGACGAGCGCGATTCCGTGCCGCGCCGCGAGACCCGAGCGAGGCAGGACGATGCCAGCCTGCCCGACCGGGATCTCGACGGCGATCCCGGTCCCGACGGAGGCACGCTCACCGGGGGCGAGCTGTGCGGCCTCCAACGCGTACAGGTCAAGCCCGGCATCGTCGGGGTAGGCGCGGGTCGGCAGTTGCGCCCGCGGATCCAGGCGCCGGACACGGAGCTTGCTCATCAGGCGCGAGCGGGCAGCGCGAAGCGCTCATAGCGGGCCGCCACCGTGGCCGGCAGGCGCGCTCTGATCCTGACCCCCTCGGAGGTCTCCTCGCGCTCGAGGTCGCCCGAGACCTCGTGCAGCTCCGCGAGCCGGCTGCCCTCGTCATACGGGATCAGCAGCTCGACGTTCGTGAGCCTGCGCGCAAATTCCGATTCGATTCGCTCGGTCAGCTGTTCGATCCCCTCGCCGGTGTGCGCGGAGACGAGGACCGCGCGCGGGTGCCGGCGCGCCAGCTCGCCGCGGCGGTCCGCATCGATCTGGTCGGCCTTTGAGAGCACCAGCAGCTGCGGGACCTCGTCGGCCCCGATCTCGTGCAGGACGTCTTCGACCGCGCGCGTCATCGCGACGAGCTCCTCCTCGGGGACGGAGGCATCGACGACGTGCAGGATCAGGTCGGCCAGCCGCGTCTCCTCGAGTGTGGCGGCGAACGCGTCGACGAGCTGGTGGGGAAGCTTGCGGATGAACCCGACCGTGTCGGTGACGAGGTAGTTGCGCCCGGTTGTGCGGAGGATCCGAGTGGTCGGGTCGAGCGTCTGGAACAGGCGCTCGCCGACGCCCGCGGTGGCCCCGGTGAGCGCGTTCAGAAGCGTCGACTTGCCCGCGTTGGTGTATCCGGCGAGCGCGACCCGCGGCAGTTCCGCGCGCTCACGCTCGGCGCGCATCACCGAGCGGCTCGATCGCACGTGCGCGAGCTTGCGCTTCAGTGCGGCGATCCGGTCCCGGGCGAGCCGCCGGTCGGTCTCGATCTGCGTCTCACCCGGTCCCCGCGTGCCGATCCCGCCGCCGAGCCGCTCGAGGTGCGACCACAGCCCGCGCATCCGGGCGAGGTTGTACTCAAGCTGCGCGAGCTCGACCTGCAGCTTGCCTTCCGCGGTGTGCGCGTGGTCGGCGAAGATGTCGAGGATGATCGCCGTGCGGTCGACCACCGGGACGCCGAGCGCCGTCTCGAGGTTGCGTTCCTGGCGCGGCGACAGCTCGTCGTCGCAGGCGACCAGATTCGCGTCGGCGCGGCCGATCTCGTCCTTCAGCTCGTTCAGCTTGCCGGCGCCGAGGTAGGTGTTCGGGTGGGGGTGCTCCAGGTGCTGGATCATCTCCCCCACTCCCGCGACGCCGGCGGTTCGCAGCAGCTCACGGAGCTCCGTGAGATCGTCGGCCCCGTGATCGGGGAGCGCCGCGATCAGGTACGCCCGCTGCCGCGCCCGGCCCTGGGCCCGCCCGTTCTCCGACGATGAATTCGACCCTTTCGAGCGTCCGTTCCGACTACGTTGCACTGGCGTTGATGGTAGCTGCGGCTAGAGACTCCGAAGGCGCTCAACGGCTTCCAGCAGCCGGTCATCCGGCGTCGTCAGC
>DATKFF010000694.1:0-3337 GCA_035511595.1 Solirubrobacteraceae bacterium
AGGTAAACGCTCGAGAGGTGCATCTCCACGGAACCCGATGAACGCGCCGGCCTGGACCGCAGCCCTGCTTCCGTCATCCGACGAGCGTGTCGCCGGTGGCGGCCTCAGTCTCGCTCCGCGCGGAAACCGGGACTCTCATGCGGCCATACCGTCGAGGGAGGCTGGCGAAGCCGACTCGTGCGCGGTTTCCGCGGTGGCTGTCGCTCAAAGCCGCGAGCAGTGCGACGCGTTGGAACGTTCGTTGGCCGCCGATGCTCGCCGCGGTCGGTCGGGATCCGGCCGACGGCCGGGGCTTCCGTTAGCCGGGGGCGCTGGCTAGTTGGTGGCGGTGGAGCTTGGTGAGGTTGTGAGTGAGCATCGCCAGCCGCCACTCGGTTCTGACTAGCGATCTGCCGCGGTAGTTGAACCTGTAGATCTTGCGGTTGTGCTTGGTGTGACCGAACACCGGCTCGATCGACTTCTGCCGTTTGCTGTAGAGCTGCTTGCCGAGCTCGGTCTGGAGCGCCGCGCGCATGAATGAGTAACGGCCGCCGGTCCAGCCGGGTCGTTCTCCCTGCCGTTTGCCGCCGTCTGGCGGGATCAGCACCTGGCACCCGTGCTCGGCGACGACGTGGTCGATGTGCTGCTCGTTCCAGTACTGGGCGTCGGCGACGACGACCGTCGGCTTGTCGGTGACGCCGACCTGCCGGAGTTCGTCGATCGCGGTCTCGAGCATCGGTCGCAGCTGTGACCAGTCGGTCGGGTTGGTGGTGATCTCCGCGGCGAGCACGATCTGCCGCTCGTTGACCACGGCCTGCGCGTTGTAGCCCTGGATGTAGCGGCGGTTGCCTTTCATCCGCCGCGAGTCCGGGTCAATCAGGTTCACCTCGCCGGCTGGGATCTCAGGCGGCGTGTAGGGCTTGGTCGGACCACCGAGCTTGCGCTTGTCATGCACCCGGCGATGCTCACGAAGGTCCTCATAGGCCTTGTTGCCGCGGCATTCCGCGTCCAACTCGTCCTCCAAGAACCGGGCGCACAGCCGCAACCGCTCAGCCCGAGAACGGGGGATCGGCTGCGCAGCCCGCCAGCGCTTGGCCTCGAGGTGGCGGTGCGCTTCCCGCAACCAGCCGCGTCGCCCGGTTCGGCCGATCCCCTCAGGGTCGAACTCCCCAACCGCCTCCTCGTCCACCGGATCGTTCTCACCCTCGGACTGCTCACGCGCAAGCTCGCGCGCAAGCCACTCGCGCCGGCCGGCCTCAGTCTGGAGCTCTGGCGGCAGCTCGTCACCGCGCGAGTCGCCGTGCTGCTCATCCTCGGCCTCATCGGTCGCGATCGCCTCAGCGATGATCTCCCGCGCGATCCGGTCATAGTCAACATTCGAGTCACTGCTCGCGCTCGCTGTCAACTTCGTGCCATCGACCGCGACCACACCCGAGCTGACCAACCCCGCCCGGGCGCACAGTCGCAGCACCGCGCCGAAAAGCTCGTTGAGCGATCGCTGGTGACGACGGATGAACCGGGCGATCGTCGCGTGATCAGGCACCTGGTTACCCGTGATAACCCGGTATGCGATGTCCTGACGGCAGCGTCGCTCGATCCCGCGAGAGGAACGCTCATCAGTCGAATACGCGTACAAGACGAGGCCCACCATAATCGACGGCTCATACGCCGCCCGGCCATGCCCGTCGGCGCGATAGGCGGCATAGAACGCCGCCAAGTCCAGCCGACCGACGGCGTCGATCACGAACCACGCCAGATGATCCTCAGGCAGCCAGTCACGTAGCGACGGCGGCAACAAGAACGCCTGCTCACGATCACAATCGATGAAGTTCTGGGGCATGCCGGAATCTCACCGGGCGCCCCGGACGGAACCCTTTATGCGACAGCCACCGCGCGAAGCAGGTGCTCGGGGCCGAGCGTCGCGAACATGCGTCGCCGCGGAAGCGGGTCCGGACCCGCCGGCGTCGCCGTCGGTTCGTCGTGCGACCCTAGGTGGCTGGAGTGAGGCCGTGGCGCCGCATCACGTCGCCTATCGCGGCGAGGTCGGGTGGGCCGCCGGCGGCGGCGTCGAGGACGGCCGCGACTTCGCGGAAGTAGTCGGCGCCGAGGAGGCCAGGGGTGATGATCGCGAGTGCGGTGGCGTCGACGTGGCCGGTGTTGGCGAAGGCGTGGATCGCTTCGCGGGGGATGAACAGGGTCGCGCCAGGCCCGATGTCGTAGGGCGTGCCGTCGAGGGTGAATGTCACAGTTCCCTTGACGCCGTAGATCGTCTCCTCGTACGCGTCGTGGCTATGAGGGATGGGGAGGCTCGTTCCGGCGGGGACGTCGAATTCGTGGATCGCAATTACCCCGTCGGTTTCGGCAGGCTCGATCCGAGGGCGGATCGCTATTGCGCCAACCAGGATCTCGTCATGGGTGCTCGTCGTCATCTGTCCTCCAAGACTCACGGTGGTTATCGACTTGCGAACGATGGCCGTGGTTACGGGTCACCCTAGGCAGCGAGGGTCGGGTGGGCCAGGGCAGTCAGGCCCAGACAGTTGCCCACCGGCCGCTCGTTGTCAGACGCATCTTCGGTGCCACGATCCAGCGCCGTGATGCGGTGACGTCGTCGCTCTCGACGGGCTCGATCCGGGGATGAATCGCCAAACCGCCAACCAGAGTGCTCGTGACCATGGTCCTCCAAAGCTCCAAGGTGGTAAAGTATCTTGACTGTATATGACGACCCCAAAGAAGTCAAGCGGTTTTACTGATCCGCGCGCGAAATTCGGCCCGCCAATGATCGGGGCGCTCCTGCGGATGCCGTGGGAGACAGTCGTGCGGCGCATGCTTGAGCGGCTCCACGCGGAGGGGTTCGACGACCTGGACATGGCCCACATGAACCTTCTGCTCTACCCCGGTCCCCAAGGTGCCCGCCCCTCCGAGCTGGCCGCCCAACGAGGCATGAGCAAGCAGGCGGCTAACTACCTCCTCGGACAGCTCGAAGCACTCGGGTACCTTGAGCGACAGCCCGACGTCAGCGACCGCCGATCGAAGCGCATCGCCCTCACGGACCGTGGCGAGCGTGCCGCCTACACGATCCGCGATGCTGTCAGAGACATCGAGCGAGAATGGCAGTCGCAGCTCGGGCAAGACCGATTCGCCCAGCTCAAAGCGCTCCTGCTCGAGCTCAACCAGCCGGCCTAGAGGGTGTGGGGCCGCGTCGGCATGCCCGAGCCGACACACGAGCAGGAGCTGTACGAGCTTCTCGCCCCCTCTCCTCGCCAGTTGCGAGACCGGCCCCGCCGTCGGTGGCCGGGCCCTCGCGACGAATCGGATCGGAGCCCCGATTTCCCACGGGAGCAGGAGCCGGTGCTAGCTC
>DATKFF010000695.1:0-6602 GCA_035511595.1 Solirubrobacteraceae bacterium
CGTCTATGGCCCTGCCACTCATCACCGGATCACTCCTCAATCTGCTTGCGAATACAAGACAGCTACCCGCTGAACGACCCCTCCATCGCGCCGAACCGCGCATCCGCCGGCGACCGGTTCCATCGATCAAGGCGACTCCAACCCACGAGCGCAAAGGCGACGAAGCGGCGCCAGATCCTCTCTCGCGCGGGGTGATCCAACGCAACTCGGACACGCCGATCTGCCGATCACGTCCCGGTGCCTCTGCGGGGTTGAGAGCACGGAGGTCGTCGGGGGCGTGCCTCAATTTCCTGAGTCGATGATCTCGGCCAGTCGTCAGGCTGCTCGCGTTCCACAGTGCTGATCAGCGAGATTTGGGCGCGTAGGCGTCGGGGACGCCGTCGAACCGCCGTCGGCCAGCTCCCCGAAGCCGTTGTCGCCCAGGGCGACTGCCGCGTCTCGTGCGGGCGGACGTCGCAGCCGGTTGCATCGCCCGCCAACGGGGCGTACCGATACGCTCCTCGGCCGATGGGTTGCTCCGTTCATTGGTTGAGGGCCGGGGCGGGGTTCGTCAGACGCCGCGGTGGGCGGTACTTCGTCGCGATCGTCGTTGCGCTCGCCGCCGTGGTATCCGCCGCTGGTGCGGCATCGAGCAGCGCCGCGGCACGGACGTTCGCGCCAATCGACCGCCCCGGGCCGCCGCTTGACGTCGCCGCCGCCAAGCTTGCCGCATCGCTGCAGTGCTCGCCGGGGTTTGGCCGTACCACGCGGGCGCCGGTGCTGCTCGTGCCTGGGACCGGGATCACGGCAACGCAGGAATTCTCCTGGAACTACGAGCCGGCCCTCAGCCATCTGGGGATTCCATGGTGCGGCGTCACGTTCCCGGACTCCGGCAATGACGATATGCAGGTCAATGGCGAGTACGTCGTCAACGCGATCCGGACGATGTACGCGCGGGCGGGCCACCGAATCGCGATCTACGGCCATAGCCAGGGCGGCATGGTGCCACGCTGGGCGCTGCGCTTCTGGCCCGACACGCGCGCGATGGTCGACGATGTGGTCGGCGCCGCGGGCCCCAACCACGGCACGATCATCGCCGACGCGGCGTGCAACGGGACGCGGCCGTGCCAGCCCTCCGACTGGCAGTCGAAGACGACGTCCAACTTCATCGCAGCGCTGAACAGCGGCCAGGAGACGTTCCCGGGGATCTCCTACACCGAGATCTACAGCCACTACGACGAGGAAGTGCAGCCGAACCAGAACAGCTCCGGCACGTCATCGCTGCACGGCGGCGGCGGGCAAATCACGAACGTCGCCGTCCAGGACATCTGCCCCGACGATACCTCCGAGCACCTCGCCCTCGGCAGCTACGACCCCGTCACCTGGGCGCTGCTGCTCGACGCGCTGAACCACCCCGGCCCCGCCGTTCCCGCGCGCGTTGGTCTGACCCCGTGCACTGAGCAGTTCATGCCGGGCGTCGACCCGGCGACCTTCCCGATGAACGCCTTCGACGCTGCGGTCGACGTCGAGACCTCACCGGCCCAGTCGCTCACCGCCGAGGGGCCACTCGCCTGCTACACGACCGCCTCATGCGCGGCCGTCGCGCCCGCCTGTCCCCGCGTCCGCGCTGTACGTATCGCCCTGCGAGCGATGGGCGGCGGCCGGATCGTCGCGGTCACCGTGGGCAGGGGGCGGACCATCGTCGCACGCGCCCACGGCCGGGCGCTCCGCTCCGTGAGCGTTCGCATCCCAGAGCACGCAGTGACGCTTCGGATCGTGACAGTGAGCTACCGAGGGGTTCGGCGCACGACGCTGCGGCGATACGGTCCAGGCTGCCGCCCGACGCGAGCCTGATCCCGCGGGGTGCGCGGCAGAGCGGCCTCCCCGACGAGGTTCCCGCAGATCCGCGGATAGGGGGCCATCCGCGGCGCCATCGCATCGCTCTCGTCGAGTGAGCGCATCGCGGCGAGGGTGTGCTCCGGGTCGAGGTAGCTCGCGGGTGTTGGGGCACCCCGTCAGAGCCATGAACGGCGACGGCGCGTTCGTACGCCAATCGCGTCCCGTGGATCGCACATGGCTAGTGGGTAGACGCGTTACCGGTGGCGTCACCCGTCAGCGGGTCGCGGCCACCGTGCGCCGTCGGATCCGCGCAGCAGCAGCCGCTACTGGATGTCTCCCTGAGCCAGTTCAGCCACTGGCTGCCACTCGCGCCATGTCGCGAGGCGGCCCGCGTAATCGTTCTCGGCGATACCGAGCGGTGCGGTGCCGAAGAACACCCGTAGCGGCGGGGGATCGGCGTCGACGACGCGCATCATCGCCGCGGCCGAGGCGGTCGGGTTACCCGGCACGTTGCTGGCGCGCCATTGCTGCTGGCGCTCTCGGAGTGCGTCGTACGCGGGGTTGGGCTCCGAGCGTTTGGACGACGGGCCACTCCAATCGGTCGAAAACCCGCCGGGCTCGACCAGCGTGACGTTGATCCCGAACTCCTTGACCTCCTGGGCGAGCGCCTGACTGATCCCCTCGAGACCCCACTTCGAGGCGTGATAGATACCGACGCTCGGGAACGCCGAGATGCCGCCGATCGACGACACCTGGACGATGTGGCCGCTTCGCTGCTCGCGCAGGAACGGAAGCGCGGCTTGCGTCACCCACAGCGCGCCGAACAGGTTCGTCTCGATCTGGGCCCGAGCCTCCTGCTCTGAGATCTCCTCCACCATCCCGAAGTGGCCGTAGCCCGCGTTGTTGACCACGATGTCCAGCCGACCGAAATGCTCGTGGGCCCGTTTGACGGCGCCAAACGCCGCCTCGCGGCTGGTGACATCCAAGGTCAGCGGCAGCAGCGCGTCGCCGTGCTCGGCCTTGAGGTCGCCGAGCGTGCTCGGGTCACGCGCAGTGGCGGCGACCCGGTCGCCGCGCTCCAGCGCCGCCTTCGTCCACTCGCGACCGAAGCCGCGCGAAGTACCGGTTATGAACCATGTCTTGTTAGCCATACAACGATCCTAGTCACGCCGCTGCGGGACCGACTGCCAGCGTCGGCGACCCGCGGAAGGCCGTAGCCCGGGCACTCCAACGCGGTTGCCCTATTCGAGATTGGCGATTCGCGGGTCTCGCAAATCCGGTCGCGAGACCTGTCTTTGTGTTCGCGCACGTATGCCGCCGGCGTGCTCGGGATGGCTGCCTTTGTCCGGAAGGAGCTGTCTTGAGCGGGCCAGCGAGATGGCCGCTTGAGCGGCTGAGCGGCTGTCTCAGGGCAAGGCCGCTTTGCCGCTGCACCGGTGCTCCTTGCGCACTGCTGCATCAGGGTCCACTTGTCAGGGAGAGGAGGTCTGGCCGTGCGGCTGGTTGATCGCGACCTCCACAGCGACGGTCAACCGCGAGGCGGCGGTGAACCTGTAGATGAGATCGTGCCTCCGCGTCAGCCCGTGCACGGGCCCGGTCGCCCGTTGGTACGCGCGTAGATCGCCACGGCCGCGGCAGTCACCGCTGCTCGATAATCGGACTTGGAGGTCTCGTCTCCCACCCACAGCGCGCAGCGCCCCTCACGGAAGTAGAGGTTGGCGGTGGATTGACCCCCAGGCGGGGCCACGGCGACGATCCCTGTGGAGCCCGGGATTCCCGGTACCGCGAAGTGGGAGACCGCCGCGCCGCCCTGGCCGAGCGCGGACTCCTGAACCGACGCGTGCTGCTCACGCGCGGCCGCGACCGGAGAGCGAAGCTCAGTCACCGAAGAGCCTCCCTGTCCGCCGTCAGCGCCGCTCGTGTTGACGATGACCCCTTGGATGAACCCCTCCGAAGTCAGCCGCTTCTCGTCGTTGGCGGCGTTCGGATTACCAGCCTCACCGGCCGCGACGGTGTGGGCGACTTGCGGTCGGCCGGCGGGATGGAAGCCGGTCTCCTCGTTGCCCCGCACCACGTAGGCGCTGATCGTAAGACCTGTCGAGCTGCTGTGTGAGCTGCTGCCGCATCCCATTAGCCCGATCCCGACAGCCGTCGAGAGCGCCAAGCCGATCGCCCACCTCATCGCAAGCGCGACGCTATAAGAACCTCGCAGCCGAGTCCAGCCGTGACGAATTCCGATACTTCCGCTTCGCCGCTGAAGCAGTCAGGCCTCGGGGCAACCGCTTGAGGCGTGAAGCGGCAGCGCCCGGTCATTGGCGCCGAGAAGCGAGTGATCAGTCACGAGAGACCTGCTCTGCAGATGCCACGGGGACGCCGACTTCCCTCCCATGCGCGGCCAGCAGGGAACTCGGCGCGGGGAGGCCGAGCCTGAACTCGTCGGTCGCGTTCCTGGCGAGATGCGGGTGCGCACCTGGGCCGCTTCGAAGACCTGCTCTTGCTGTAGCGCGCGTGATCTCGTTCGATGCCTGGGAGGTGTCCGTTAGTCTGAGCCTGGCCGGGTGCTGGCGGGAGTTATGGTGCCAGCGCATGAGCAACGCGTTCGAACCCGAGTGGCAGGGGGAGAGAGGCGGCAACCCCGTCGCGAGGCTCGCCGCGGGCTCGCAGCGCCTCGGCGCGAGCATCGTCGAGCTCGCGTCAGGAACCCTCAGCAGCCCCTACCACTTTCATCACTCCAACGAGGAGTTGCTGATTGTGCTCAGCGGCACGCCGGAGCTGCGTACCCCCGATGGGCTTCGTGAGTTGCAGCCAGGTGAGGTGGTCTCGTTCCCGCGCGGGCCTGAGGGGACACACCGGCTGCGCAACGCGTCGGGGGAGCCCTGCCGCCTCATCTTCATATCCGAGCTGAACCTCCCCGACGTCGTTAGCTACCCCGACACGGGCACCACGCTCGTCGTGACCGCCCCGACCGACCGACTGGCGTTCCCCAGCGGCAGCGACGGGCCGTTGACTGACCTCATTGCTGCAGCGTTCGATGCTGACCCGGGCAGCGCCTCGTAGTGGGATCGGGTCACGGAACCTGCTTCGGTAGCAACACGTGCATCCCTATCCGCCGACCCGCAGCCCTCCAAAGCGCGGAAACCAGGCGACCGCGCCGCCTCCGAAACGGTATGCGACCGGTATGCGGTGCCCGGATCCCCTTGTAACTAAGGGGAGTTGCACCGGGCGCCCCGACTAAGAAAGCCCCGCAAATACGGGGTTTTCTTTGGTGGAGAGCCGCACTTCGACGGGCAGGGATTGGGTAGTAACTGCCTTTTGACTTCTTCGTTGGCGCTTTGGAGGGACGAAACTCCTGCAATCAGGGGTGTTCTGACCCGTAGCCCGCACCGGCAGGTACGGCGAGGTCCGCAGCTCGGCGTTGATCGCCGCGGATCAACGCGGTCTCCCGGTCAGGGCGTTCGATCCGCGCTCGAGGCCCGTTGGGATCAATAGCTTCCGACGCGGCCGTCAATCCAGAGTGGATCTGGGGGTGCGCGCCCGAGAAGCCAGTACGCCTCGATTTGAGCCTCGCTCCAACCCCGTTCCCGTAGAAAGGACTCATCGATGAGCTGGCGGCCCGTGAGCTCGCGTGGTTCGGTGGTGACTATCTCCACCAGTGCGTCGGTGAGGATTTCGGGGGAGCGCCATTGATCGGGCCGGCCCATCTTGTCGGTCCCCCAGTTGATCGTTGCGAGGCTCTCGACCGGTGTCGCGGGCCAGAGCGAGTTCGCGGCGACGTTGTCGCCGCGGTGCTCGGCGGCGATTCCCAGCGCGAGTCGGGTCATGCCCATCTTGGTCGTCATGTAGCAGGTGTAGCCCGGATTAGGCTGGTCAGTAATCGGTGGTGAGCAGTTCACGATGTGTCCCCAGCGGCGTTCGACCATGTGCGGCAGCGCATGGAACGCGCACAGGTATGGGCCACGAGTGTTGATCTGCCACATGAGGTCGTAACGCTTCGGCGGCGTGTCGAGCACCCGCTCCCACCAGAGGGCGCCGGCGTTGTTCACGAGGATGTCGATCCGCGCGAACGTTGCGATCGTCTGCTCGACCATCGCCTGGATCTCTCGCTCATCACGGACGTCGACGCGCAGAGCGAGCGCCCCTGCTCCGCGGTCGCGCACCTCATCGGCGACCGTATGGATTGTGCCGGGGAGGAGCTCCGTCGAGGTCTCTGATTTCGCGGCGACGACGATGTTGACGCCGCGGTCTGCGAGCGCCAGCGCCATCGCTCGACCAATGCCGCGGCTGGCACCCGTGATGATCGCGGTCCGGCCCTCGAGTGATTCGCGCATCGATGACCTCCGCTACGCACGATCGGGAAGGGGAAACCGACCCGGTCCTGCCCGTCGGTGCTCTTCGTGCATCGATCGCCGCCCCTTATCGGATGTAGGCGAGGACCGGCTTGCCGCGAGACGTCACCGCGAAGTGACCATTCATCTCACCCGATGTCGGGCAGGCGGGGCTGCTGGTTGCCGTGTCGCGCGTGAATACTTGGTCGGAGGCCGTGAGCTCGAGCGGCTTAGCTCTCTTGCTAAGCGGAAAGTGAGTCGTGATCTTGGCGGCTTCGAAAGTGCACACGAGGCCGCCCAGTGTCGGGAACGTCGCCTTGAACGCCAGCTTGCTCGTCGACGCCAGGACACCTGAACCGTTGCGGTCGAGGGTCAGCGTCCACGGCAAGTTGAGCGCCGTGATGTCGGCTTCGCCAAGCGGAGAGGTGCAGCCCCCGTCGGGCTCTCCGCCGGTCGCGG
>DATKFF010000696.1:0-3351 GCA_035511595.1 Solirubrobacteraceae bacterium
CCACTCGACCTGCAGCCTGAGGCGCTGAGAGTTCATACGCGCAACCGACAGGGCGCCGGAGCTGACGTCCACACCGACGAGCTCCAGGTCCGGTCGCTCCTGCTTCAGCGCCAGCGCCACAGCGCCGCTGCCGGTGCCGACGTCGGCCACTCGTAGCCCCTGCGGCAACGTCAGGCCGACCTCGACCAGCAGCTCCGTCTCCGGCCGCGGGATCAACACGCGCGGATCCACCGCCAGTGTCAGGTTGCGGAAGTCCTTGCGTCCGAAGATGTACGCGATCGGCTCGCGCTTGGCGCGGCGCGTAAGCAGCGCCAGGTAGCGCGTGCTGTCGTCAGTCGTCGCGTGCTCATCGGCGCGCATCACCAGCTGCGCACGGTCGACCCCGAGCACATAAGCGAGCAGCAGCTCGGCGTCCAGCCTTGGGCTGGCGCAGCCAACCTCGGCGAGCGAGGCGGTTGCGCCCGATATCTCCTCACGGAGCGTCGTCACGCCGCGGCGCGCTCGGCCAGGCGTCGGCGCTTTTCGTCATCCTGAAGCGCGTCGGTGAACTCGTCGAGCTCGCCCATCAGGACTCCGTCGAGGTTGTGCGAGAGCAGGTTGATGCGGTGGTCCTTGACGCGCTTCTCGGGGAAGTTGTAGGTGCGGATCTTCTCCGCCCGTTCGCCGGTGCCGACCTGTGCCTGGCGTGAGGCCGCCAGCTCCGCCTGCTGCTCGGCGAGCGCGCGCTCGTAGAGCCGCGCGCGGAGCACGCGCATCGCGCGCTCACGGTTCTGAAGCTGGGACTTCTCGTCCTGCATCGAGACCACGATCCCGGTCGGTTTGTGCGTGATCCGAACGGCGGAGTCGGTCGTATTGACTGATTGCCCACCGGGGCCGGAGCTGCGGTAGACGTCGATCTGCAGGTCGCCGGGGTCGATCTCGACCTCGACGTCGTCCGCCTCGGGAAGCACCGCCACGGTCGCCGTGGAGGTGTGGATCCGCCCCTGGGACTCGGTCTCGGGGACGCGCTGGACGCGGTGCGTGCCGCCCTCGAACTTGAACACGGAGTAGGCGCCGTCGCCCTTGACCGCGAACGTGTAGGAGCCCTCGCCGATCGCGAGCGGCTCGACCTGGAACCCGCGCCGCTCGGCGTAGCGCGTGAGCATCCGGTACAGGTCCCCGGCCCACAGCGCAGCCTCGTCGCCCCCGGTCCCCGGCCTGATCTCGACGATCACGTTCTTGTCGTCGTTGGGATCGCGCTCGACCATCGCCAGGCGGATCTCGTCCTCCAGATCCTCAATTCGCTTGCGCGATGACTCCAGCAGCGCACGGAGCTCCGGATCTTCGCCGTCCTCGAGCAGCTCGCGGGCCCCTTCGAGATCGTCGGCCGCGCGCCGGTAGTCGGCCGCGAGCTTGGCCGCCGGCTCCAGCTCGCTATACGCCCTGCTGGCAGCGCGAAACCGCTCCCGGTCCCCGATCACGGCGGGGTCCGAGAGCTCGTCCTGTAGCTCGCCGAAGCGGCTCTCGATCTGGGAGACGAGATCGTCGATCATCGTCTTCGAGTGTAGGCCCGGGGACCGGAGCGTTACGCCACGACTTCGAGCCCTACCAGGTCCTCGCCCACCGCCAGCGACGTGCCCTCGACCGCCAGCACCGACTTCAGCGACGCCACGGCGACCGCCAGCTGGTCGAGGTCCGGCTCGCTCGTCGTCAGCCGCTGCAGCTGCAGGCCCGGGTACATGATCGCCTGCACCCAGCGCTGCCGGCGATTGCGGCCCGCCCACTTGATCAGCTCGAACGACAAGCCGGCAATCACCGGGACGCCGATGATCCGGGTGACGACCAGCAGCCACCACGCGGGCAGCCCGATCGGTGCGAACACGAAGATCGCGACGATCATCACCACGAGCAGGAAGCTCGTCCCGCAGCGCGGATGAAGCCGTGAGTAGAGCTTGGCCCGTTCGGGGACCAGCTCGTCGTCGGCCTCGTAGCAGGAGATCACCTTGTGCTCGGCGCCGTGGTATTGGAACACTCGCTTCAGATCACGGATCCGGGACAGCAGCACCAGATACCCGAGGAAGATCGCGGTACGCAAGACGCCCTCCACCGCCCAGAACGCGACCGACGAGCCGAGCTGGTGCTTGACGAGGCTCGTCAGGCTGACGGGGACGACGAAGAACAGACCGATCGCGAAGCACAGCGCCACCACGATCGTGCCGAACCACACACCGCTCGACATCTCCTGCTCGTCGTCGGGAAGCTGGGCGTTCGCTGAGATGCTGAGCGCCCGAAGCCCGATCGTCAGCGACTCGCCGAGCGCGACGACCCCGCGGATCAGCGGCCACCGATAGACGCGGCGGCGCTTGGCCCACGAGACGAGCGGGAACGACTGCACGTCGATTGCGCCGGTTGGCTTGCGGACGGCCACCGCCCAGGTCGAGATGCCGCGCATCATCACGCCCTCCAGCACGGCCTGACCGCCGACGGGCGCGTCGCGTGAGGCAACGAGTTTCGGTTCGTCGCCGCGCGCGCCCACGGCGTTAGAGGCTAAGCGCCCGCGGGAGTGCGGGGCCGGCGTCCCTTGGCGACGCGGCGCTGGAAACGCTCGACCCGGCCACCCGTGTCGACCAGCTTCTGCTTGCCCGTGTAGAACGGATGGCAGGCGGAGCAGATCTCGACATGAATCTCTGACTTGGTCGAACGCGTCGTGAACTCGTTGCCGCACGTGCAGCGCACGTGCGCGTCTTGGTACTCAGGATGTATTTCGGTCTTCATCTCCATCTAGTTTAGCCGCGATCGAGCGCCGTCCAGCCCGCCTCAGCGCTCGTCACAGGGTGCAGCCCAGACGAAGCGGCGCGCGAGCGTGAGCCCGTGCTTGCCGGTCCACCAGAAGCCGACGTGGAAGCGGTAGATCACGGGGGCCGCCAGATTGACGACCTGCTTTTGCCGCTTCCATACGTCGGTGGGCCGCTGCCCGAGCGTCGGGTCCGGGGGCGAGACCCATTTGCCGAGGTCGCCACCGCTGACGACGGAATACGTGCGGGCTCCGCGCGGCTTCTCCATCAGGTTGAACTGGAGCTGCATCCGCCGCGTCCCGGTGAGCGGGCGCATCACCGCCGTGATCGCGACCAGGCGGTCTAGGGCGTCGGATGCCTGAGCGCAGATCGGGGTTTCGAGCAAGGCACGAGGAGCTTCGGCCGCCTGCGCGGCGACACCCGACGCTCCGATGGCGGCGATGGCGCCGATCAGGCAGATTCGGAGCGCTCGTCCCATACCGATCTAACAATCGCGACGGCCGGAAGTTGCATCCCGCCGGCCGGGAAGCCGTCAGTGCTTCGGGATCATCTGGTAGATCGTCGAGAAGCCGATCAG
>DATKFF010000697.1:0-5143 GCA_035511595.1 Solirubrobacteraceae bacterium
TCCGTGTCGCCGCAGGTCCGTCCACGCGTCCCGCAGCCCGGGCAGGTCCGCCTCGGCGGTGAGATCATCGAGCCGGTGCTCCCGCAGCTCGCGCAGCGACATCCGGAAGATCAGCCGGGCGGGGCCGTTGGCCTCCTTGTAGACCCCATGGTTGTCGATAATCAGCATCGGGATCTGGCTGCGGTCAAACGCTCGCCTCAGCTGTAGGACGTGGCCCCGCGTCGAGCGCAGCGACTCGGTGGCGAGCCGCAACGAAGGCGGAAGGTCGCGGGGTGATGTCACGGCGGGGCGGTCATTGATCGCAAAACTGGTGTATCAGGCACGACGGTCGGTCGACCTGAAGGTCAGGCGCTACGTCTGCGTTTCGGTTTGGACGGTCCCGCATCACACGTCTATCGCTGGCCACGGACGTCAACGCTTTTTCCTGCTCAGGCGCGAATAGCCCGTCATACATCTCTCTTACGGGCCTCAGACGGGGGTCACACGGGCGCCGGCGATGCTCCCGTCGGTGACCGCGCCGAGCCTCGCACTGACCGATCCGTCGAAGTACCTCTTCTGGATCACGAGCCGCGCCGCCGGGACCGTGGCGCTGATCCTGGCGAGCCTGACCGTGGGCCTCGGGCTGGCGATGGCCACCGGCGTCCTGAAGCGCGGCGGTCCCGACCGGCGCCACGTGCACGAGATCCTGTCACTGGCGGTGATGGGGGCGATCGCGGTCCACGCGGTATCGCTGATCGGGGACACCTACCTGCACGCCAGCGTCCTCGACGTCACCGTCCCATTCGTGTTCTCCTACAAGACGCTCGCGACCTCGATCGGGATCATCGCCGGCTGGGGGCTGATCTTCCTCGGGCTCTCCTATTACCTGCGCCGCAGGATCGGGCAGCGCCGTTGGCGCTGGATTCATCGGTTCACCGCGCTGATGTGGGTGTTCGGTCTGATCCACGCGTTCACCGAGGGCAGCGACTCGGGTCAGCTGTGGTTCATCGCGCTGATCGCGCTGACCGCCGCGCCGGCCGTCGTCTTGCTGCTGATGCGCTACCTCGCAGACGACGAGCACGAGCGCGGGGCCGCCGCGCGGCCGAAGCCCAAGGACCGTGACCGCGCCCTGGCGGAGCAGTACGGTTAGCCCGAGGCGGTAACGATGCGTGTGCTCGTAATCGAGGATGACGATGCGGTCCGGGCCGCGATCCGCCGGGCGCTACTGCTGGGCGGCTACGAGGTGATCGCGGCGCCCAACGGCGAGGAGGGCCTGCTGAAGACCCAGACCGACGTGCCTGACGCGATCATCCTCGACCTCGGACTGCCCGACATCGACGGGATGCAGGTCACGCGCACGCTGCGCGGCACGGGCAACCGCACCCCGATCCTGATGCTCACCGCTCGCGATGCGGTCGACGACCGCGTCGACGGACTCGAGGCGGGCGCCGACGATTACCTCGTCAAGCCGTACGATGTGCGTGAGCTGCAAGCGCGCCTGCGGGCGATCATGCGGCGCCACCTCGAGGAGGGCGACGGGCGGGTGCTGCGCTTCGGCGAGCTCGAGCTCGATCCCGACCTGCACGCCGCGAAGCTCGGCGAGCGGATGATCGAGCTGACGCGAACCGAGTACCAGCTGCTCGAGCTGCTGATGCTCAACCCGCGCCGCGTGCTCTCCTCGGAGCTGATCTACGACCGCGTCTGGGGATACGACTTCGGGCGCTCAGGCAACGCGCTGCGCGTGTACATCGGCTACCTGCGCCGCAAGCTGGAGGAGGACGGCGGGCGCCGGCTGATCCAGACGGTGCACGGGATCGGGTACGTGCTCAGAGAGCCAGCCGGGTGAGTCTGCGCAGGCGGATCGCGGGGGCCGCGGCCCTGGCGGTCGCGGCGGTGGCCATCACCCTCGCGGTGGTCGGCTACCTGAGCACGCGCTCGGCGCTGACCGGGCAGCTTCGCACCGACCTGCGAGCCCGCGCGGCGACGTTCCTGGAGCCGCACCCAGGCCACGGCGGTGGGGGCGGCGGCGGGTTCGGTCAGGGCCCCGGCGGCGCGTTCCCGGGTCCGCCCGAGCCGGGCGGTGCGGCGGGCGCCTTCCAGGTCGTCGAACCGAATGGCACGATCGCGGTCCACGGCACGGTCACGCTGCCGGTCACCCAGCAGGTGCTGAGCGTCGCCCGGACGGGCTCCGGCAGCGTCTTCTTCGACGCGCACGTGCAGGGCACCCACGAGGAGATCTACGCGGCGTGGGACGCCGACGACCAGCACGTCGTGATGGTGGCGCTGCCGCTGACCGACGCGGATTCCGTGCTCAGCGGGCTGCTCGTCACCTACGGCCTGCTGATCGCCGGCGGGGTGCTGCTCGCGGGCCTGCTCGGCTACGCGATCTCACGCTCCGCGCTGCGGCCGATCGAGCAGTTCGTGCGAAAGACGGAGCTCGTGACCAGCGAGCTCGACCATCCGGAGCGACTCGAGGAGACCAACGCAGTCGAGCTGCGCCGGCTGGCGCACAGCTTCAACCAGACGCTGGACGCGCTCGAGCGCTCGATCGAGTCCCAGCGCCAGCTCGTCGCCGACGCGTCGCACGAGCTCCGCACGCCGATCGCGGCGCTGCGTAGCAACATCCAGATCTTCCTCGAGGCCGACCGCCTGCCCGAGGAGGACCGCGAGGGCCTGCAGGAGTCGATCCTCGCCGAGCTCGACGAGCTCACCCAGGTCGTCGCCGACGTGCTCGAGCTGGCGCGGGGGTCGGCGCCGGGCAGCCGCGTCGAGCCGATCGAGCTCGACACGTTCGTGCGGGAGGCGGTCGAACGGACGCAGCGACGCGCCCCCGACATCAACTTCAAGCTGGAGCTCGAGCCGACGGTCGTCGTCAACAACGCCGATCGGATCGGCCGCGCGGTGACCAACGTCGTCGACAACGCACGCAAGTGGAGCCCGCCGGACGGCGATATCGAGATCACGCTGCGCGACGGGGAGCTCGTGGTTCGTGACCACGGCCCTGGCTTCGACGAGCGCGATCTACCGCATGTGTTCGACCGCTTCTACCGCGCCGACAACGCCCGCCGGATGCCCGGCTCCGGCCTCGGGCTGGCGATCGTCAAGCAGGCCGCGCAGGCGTTCGGCGGCAACGCGAGTGCCGGCAACGCCCCCGACGGCGGCGCGATCATCACGGTCCGCTTCGGCTCGGCCAGGGACCCGGCGGGGCCGCCCTCCACGCCGGTCGGCGTCGGTTCATCAGTCGAATCCGCTGCGGCCGGTCCGGGAGCTGAGCGCTGATTTACCGGACTCTTCGCTCGGTGTGCTTACGTGGAGGGCGTGACTGACCTGCAAGATCCCCCGATCCGCACCTCGGTCACCAGCCCGCCAGGCGAAGGCGGACCGGCTGACGGTCAGGGTTGGGCGCCTCCGGAACCTGTGCCCGGGACGCCGAAGGCCCCCGGGAAAGCGCTGGTCGTGGTCGGCGGCTCGCTCGCCGCACTCGTGCTTGTCGCGTACTTCGTGTGGCTCTCGATCCAGATGGGCTCGCACGCTCAGACCGGCGCAGCGCCGATGATCGCGGTGTTCGCCTCGGCGGCCCTCGGAGTCGGCGCCGGCGCGCTCGCGTTCAGAGTCGGGCGCCGCAACCAGCGCTGATCGCGCCGTCAGCGCGCCGGCCGAGCGGACCTGAGAAGCTCCGGCGGTGCGCGCTCAGAGCGACGGCGTCGGGATCGAGTACGAGGTGACCGGCGAGGGCCGGCCGGTGGTGCTGCTGCACGGCTTCCCGGACTCGGGGCGGCTGTGGCGCAATCAGGTCCCGGCGCTGGTCGAGGCGGGGTTCAAGACGATCGTGCCGGACCTCCGCGGCTACGGCTCCTCGGACAAGCCCGAGCCGGTCGAGGCGTACACGATCGAGTGGCTCGTCGCCGATGTGCTGGCGGTGATGGGCGACGCGGGGGTCGAGCGCGCCCACGTCGTCGGGCATGACTGGGGCGCGGCGGTCGCGTGGGCCGTGGCGACCTTCGCCGGCGAACGCGTCGATCACCTGGTAGCGCTGTCGGTCGGTCATCCGCAGGCGTTCCGCGCGGCCGGGTTCGAGCAGCGTGAGAAGTCCTGGTACACGCTGCTGTTCCAGTTCGAGGGCGTCGCCGAGCAGTGGCTGCGCGCCGATGGATGGGCCAACCTCCGTGAGTTCACGAACCACCCCGACATCGAGCGGGTGATCGCGGACCTCGAGGCCGGCGCGCTGACCCCGGGGCTCAACTACTACCGCGCGAACATCCCGCCGGAGTCATACCTGCTGCCGCCGCTCGACCTCCCTCTGGTGAAGGCGCCGACGATGGGCGTTTGGAGCTCCGGCGACATGGCGCTGACCGAGCGGCAGATGCTCGACTCCGGCGCGAACGTCGACGGGGCCTGGCGCTACGAGCGCCTCGACGGTCCGCGGCACTGGATGCAGCTCGACGCGCCCGAGCAGGTCAACCGGCTGCTGCTCGACTTCCTGCCCGCCTGAGCGGCGGCGCTAGTCGATCACGGTCCGCGCGACCGTGTTGAGCCCGAACAGCCCGAGCAGGCTCTGCAGCACCAGCTCCTCGAGCGGGCGCTCGTGGGCCCCCGCCCCGCGAGCGGCGGCCAGCCGCTCGAGCCGCGCGATCACCAGCTCGTTGGTGGCGCCGACCGCGGCGCGGAAGATCTCGTCAGGAAGCGGTGTGAGCTTGAGTGCGTCGGGCGCCTCGGAGTACCACTCCTTCATCAGCGCGGCGTAGCGCTCGTGCACGGCCGTGCGCAGCTCGTTGGCCTGTGGCCCGGCGGCCAGGATCTCGATCAGGAAGCTCCGCGCGAACCGCGGGTGGCGCTCGAGCTCGATCACGTACTCACGCACGCCGGCCCGGAGCCGGCCGAGCCAGCCGCCGCCGGCCGCGGCCGCCGCCGCGGTGATCAGCTCGAAGTGCCGGTCGGCCTCCTGCGAGTAACCCGCCAGAAAGCACGCCTCCTTGTCCGCAAAGCACGCGTAGAACGCCGAGCGGGAGACCCGGGCGCGGGCGACGATGTCCGCGATGCTGGTCGCCACGTAGCCGTTCTCGGCGACCGCCTCGGCCATCGCGTTCAGGAGCCGGCGGCGGTGGGCCTGGGCGACGACCTCGCGCGGGAGCGCGCCGGGCCCACGCGGAAGCCGCGCTGGCGG